>URSG01000001.1 GCA_900550565.1 uncultured Rickettsiales bacterium
TCTAGTCGAATCCTTTCCTTCTCTAAAGCCATACCACACTCATCTAATATCGCAATCCAAAGATTCTTTTCAAAAGGATCTATCTTATCTTTTAATACAATTCCAACAACACCTAATACTTCCTGCGTTCCATTGATTGGTAAATATAAACACATCGAATCCGAATGATAGCTTGTCGTTTTACCTGCTTCATGTTTATTTTCATAAACCCAAGCTACAATATCCGTTTCTAAAGGACACTGTCCTAATAGAATAGGCTCATCATTATGTGGATACAAAACTAGATCTGTGTCCAACAATTTATGTAGCTGTTTTAACATAGACGCATAGATCGCATTCACATCATTCGCCTTTTGAAGCATTTGACTCATTTCCAATAAGACTTGCGTACGATACACTTGTTTGGCATTCTCATAAGACTGTTTCTTTAATCTTGTCATTAATGAACTAGATGACATGGCCACCACAAACATAACAATATATGTCGTAATATAGCTTGGATCACTCAACAAAGAAAAGTAGGGGTATGTAAAGAAAAAGTTAAAGCACAACACCGAAAATAAAGATCCGGAAGAATGGCGCAAAATTATAGGGAACAAAACATATCGTGAGGAATTGGCAGCCAAGTTCAAAGACAATGACAGTCCTTTGAAGATTGCGATTGTGGTTGATATGTGGTTAACCGGATTTGATGTACCATCTTTGGCCACAATGTACGTTTACAAACCGATGGCAGGACACAACTTGATGCAGGCCATAGCTCGTGTAAATCGTGTATTCAAAGATAAGGAAGGTGGTTTGATTGTCGACTACATCGGTATTGCTGCCGCATTAAAACAAGCAATGAACGATTACACCGCACGTGACCGCAAGAAATACGGCGATCCCGACATTTCCAAAGTTGCTTATCCTAAGTTCTTAGAAAAGCTGGATGTGTGTCGTTCCTTGTTACATGGTTATGATTATTCTGCGTTCCTGAATGGAACAGACCTGGAACGCGCAAAAACCATCAGTGGCGCATTGAACTTTATGCTTGAACCATCACGTAAAGATTCTAAGGAATCATTCCGCAAAGAAGCATTGCTGTTACATCAAGCTCTGTCTTTATGCTCTTCCATCGTTCCAAAGGATTTGCGTTTTGAGGCAGCATTCTTTGAAACCATACGTGTGTTGTTGCAACGTTTAATGTTTGCCGGTTCTGGTGGCAAAAAAATGTCATTAAAAGAGCTCAACGAAAAAATCAATGAAATGTTGAAACAAAGCATAAAAAGCGATGGGGTTATAAACCTGTTCCAAACAGACGTTGGTTCTGGATTCTCTTTGTTTGATCCCAAATTCTTGTCTGAAATCGCAAAAATGAAAGAAAAGAATATCGCTATTGAGATCCTGAAAAAACTTATTGCCGAACAGATTCATGTTTATCGTCGTACAAATGTTGTTAAGTCAGAAAAGTTCAGTGAAATCATCCAAATGGTTATGAATAAATACTTGAATGGCATGTTGACCAATGAAGAAGTTATTCAGGAATTATTGAAACTGGCGCAACAGATAACCGATGCGCAACAGTCTGGTGATGACCTTGGCTTAACACCTGAAGAATTAGCTTTCTATGATGCGATAACAAAGCCACAAGCAGTGAAGGATTTTTATGAAAATGACGAACTGGTTGCTATTACTAAAGAATTAACAGAAGCATTACAGAAAAACAAAACTGTTGATTGGCAAAAAAGAGAAAGTGCCAGAGCCGCTATGCGTATGACAATCAAACGTTTATTGAAAAAGCATAAATATCCACCTGAAGGTGAGGAAGACGCAATTCAAACAGTGATGGCCCAGTGCGAATTATGGACAGATAATGTAATGGAAATAGATTAATAAAGGAGTTTGCTATGACAGATACAGATCCAAAAGAATTAGAATTTGAATTTGGGAATGATGAAGAAAACCAAGCGGACAATGAATTTGTTGATTTGTCAGATCAAACAATAAATACAGCCCAAAAACAATGGACTATCAGCGTATTATGGGATAAATACAAAAAAGGAAATATTGTTTTACAACCTGATTTTCAAAGACATTTTGTATGGAAAAAGAATCAAGCCAGCGCATTGATAGAAAGTATATTACTAAATTTTCCATTGCCTATTATATATTTGTCTGAAGAAGATAACGGTAAACTGGTGGTAATTGACGGCCAACAACGTCTGACCTCAATTTTTGCATTTAAAGATAATGCATGGCCGGCAGGCGGTGAATTTAAACTCTCCTCATTAAAGGTTTTGAAAGACCTAAACAAAAAAAGATATTCAGATTTATCGAAAGCAGATCAATGCAAGATTGATGATTATGATATTACCACTATTGTAATTTCTAAGACATCCGGAAAAGATATTAAGTTTGATATGTTTGAAAGATTAAATAGCGGCTCTGTCGGTTTAAATGATATGGAATTACGTAATTGTATATATCGTGGTGATTATATGGATGCATTGAAAGATTTTGCCAAAGATCCTTTGTTTAGAGAATTAGTAGGATTGCGTGAAGAAGAACCCAGAATGAAAGATGTGGAATTAGTATTAAGATTTTTAGCGTTTTCTCATTCAACATACCTTAAATATTCTGCACCCATGAAAAAGTTTTTAAATGACGATTGCGAAAAATTTAAAGTATATTCTGCTAAACAACGTAAAGAAGATGAAGAAAAATTCAAAAATGCTTTGTACAACATAAAGACTGTGTTTGATAAACAAGCCTTTAAACGTTTCTTTATAGATCCTGTAGCCCAACAAGCAAAGTGGGAAGATAAGAGCTTCAATATAAACGTATCATTATTTGATATTTATATGGGCTTTTTTGCAGATCAAGACAGAAATCTTGTCACTAGAAATTCTGATTTGATTAGAGAAGCGACTATGAACCTGATGGCATCAGATCAGGCCTTTATAGATTCTATAACACGTGCCACCAGTGGTAACAAGCAGGTTAAACTGAGGTTTGATAAATTTAGAATACAAACTGAGCAGATTTTGGCACAAGATCAAAAACAACCTAGATGTTTTACCCATGAATTCAAAGAAAAATTGTTCAAAAATAGACCAACATGTTCTATTTGTGGAAATAAAATATTAAGTGTAGATGATGCTGCAGTTGATCATATAGAACAATTTTGGATGGGCGGAACAACCACTCCAGAAAATGCGAGACTAACACACAGATATTGCAATAACCATAGATCACGAAATGATGTTATTACCGATAAAGAAGAATAACTATTCTTCTATCATGCCGGCATAACCAAGCATGGAATCCACTGCTTTCTGCATTGAGTTAAGCACTGGATCCACAGTTAACCGACTATATACTTGGGTTGCTGCAAGAAGTGTTTTATCACCAAGTGCTTTACCTATAATGTGCAAACTGGCTCCCGTGATGGCCTGATAACTACCGAACGTGCGTCGCAAGTAGTGAAACCGGAAATCTTCAATACCTGCCCTTTCCAATAACGCATACCACGGACGATGCAGGTCTTCCACGCGGCCGCTTTTACTGCCAATATTGCTTGGAAAAAACCAATTATTTATTGCGTGCTTTCGCATTTCGGTCAAAATTTCCTTTGCCTGCATTATCAACAGTATTTTTTGTGGGTCACCATTCTTTGAATCTGGGAACAGCACATAACCAAGGTCCAAATCAACATTTGACCACCGCATTGACAACATATTCTGGCGACGTTGACCGACAAACAACGACAACAGGACATAATTCTTAAATATAACATTTGATTTTTCTGCCAACGCTGCAAACTTTCGTCGGGTTGCAAAAAGGGTTCACGGTGGCGTTTTTTAACGATTATTTTTATAGAATTTAATATAAATTTCTCAGATTTCTGCCAGTTTGAATTGTCTAGTTTAAGTCATTATTTTTACAACTGCACTTCTTTATCTGTTTTGATATTTCTAACAAACAGTTCATCATGTGATACCAATAATATTGCACCAGTATATTGATTCAAAGCGTCTTCTAATATCCCGATACTTTTAATTTCAAGATTATTAGTCGGTTCGTCAAGAATCAATAAATCAGGTTGATTATCACCACCAAGAATTGCCGCCAATGTTGCTTTTAACAATTCACCACCAGATAATGTCCCAACCTTTCGTTGTGAAGCGGCACCACGAAACCCGAAGTTAGCCGCAATAACATGAGCGTCATGTTTAAGACACCCTGATATTGCCATAATGTTTTCGCCTATAGTTTTATTTTTGTCTAAAATGGACAAGTCTTGATTTACATATGCTATCTTGCCGAAAGTTTTAACTGTTCCTGATTCTGGTTTCAATTCACCACAAATGATTTTTAACAACGTAGATTTTCCAGAACCGTTTTTGCCACGCAATCTTACCCTTGATTTGCCATACATGGTAAAATCAAAACCTTTGAATACAGTTTTATCGCCATAACCAAAAGACATATTTGATACATTTATCAATTCTTTGCTGTAAAAGGGTTTGTTTGGCACGGGTATCTTGATTGTTTCATTTCGCATTTGTTCAGATAATGATTGTTGCACATATATTTGTTCGTCCAATTTCTTCTGAATAATTGCCCGTTTTTTTGCTTCAGTTTCTTGACTTTTACCCTTTAATGAATTTGCCGTCAATCTACTTCGTTTTGAATCAACCAAGTCTTTTTTCTGTTTTGTTTCGTGATGTTGTCGTGTATTTTGTGCAATATTCATTGTGTTATTCAATCTGGCAATAGATTTCTGGACATCGTTATATTTTGAATACATGCTGTCAGATTCAATCTGTTTTTGTTCCAGATAAAAATCATAATTGCTGCCATAGACCTTTAATTGCCCATTATGTAATTCTATTATTTTATCCATTTGTTGTAAAAGTTCCCTATCGTGAGAAACAATTACAACACCATTTGGATATGTATTTAAACGATTAAAGAATATCTGTTTTGCTTCTGTATCCAGATTATTAGTTGGTTCATCCAACAGTAAAATATCAGCATTTGATTCAAACGCCCTCATAAGTGAAAACATTTGCTGTTCGCCACCACTTTTGAAATCTGATACATTTATTTGGTTTAACATATAAACACTTGCGTTTTTATTAACCGTGCCAGAATCAGGCGACACTTCCCCTGTCAACAACTTTAAAAGCGTTGTTTTTCCTGATCCATTATCGCCAATAATTGCCACGCGTTCATTGTCATTAAAGGCAATAGAAACACCATTCAATAAATTATTTCCGTTATATCCAAAAATACATTTTGATAAAGAAATCAAAGCCATAATAAAACCCCTATATTGCAATCGAACAAACACATATTCTTATGTATGATCTATAAAAATTACAATATTACATACGCATCGGGTTTTATCCTTTGTTTATATTACACACTAAATTGTATTACAAATATTGGCAAAAGCAAGAACTTTTGAACCCTTATTCAAAACACTCAAAGTGTTATACCTCAAACAATCTAAACACATATAAACGACAATCGCTATCCCCGTTTATCTTTGAAAAATCTTTCCAATTTATCGGAGTTCCCGATCAAATCGGCCTGTCTAAAAAACAGAGCATTTTTAGATATGGAAAGCGTCGGCGGAGAAGTAAAAACAGTTATTATATCAAAAACGATAAAAAATAGTTTATGGTATAAAAGATATGAGATTTTATGCAAAATTGTGTTTCATGCTCTTTTACAAAGGTGAAGAGTGTACAAGATCTTAGATCTATCGCTAATGATATAGCATCAAACGCAATTCAAGAATTACAGGCTACGAAACAGACTGCTAATAATAAAGATAAGAAAAAATCTTAATTCCTCTAAATCAAAAAATCAAAGGTTGATATTTCAATATCGACCTTTTTTAACATACAAATAAAATTGATATCATTTTGGTAAAACGCCGCCCTCATAATTTACGTCCTTGGTTGCTAGTGTTTTTGATATGATTAAATCAGCCGGCAATTGAGAATGTTGCAATAAATTTGGTAATTCTACCCACTCTTGTTTATCGTGTACTTTCAATGTGATGTTGCCAATATAATCCAAAATTTCATACGCATATAATTCTAACTCTTTACCTGAATTCAGTTGAAGTTTTGCGACCGTTATTAAATCACCTATATTGGCATCAATCCCCAGTTCTTCTTTTAATTCACGATGCAAACAAGTGGGGCCGTCTTCGCCATCTTCAAATTTTCCCCCTGGATATTCCCACTCGCCCGCCAGGGGCTCTGTTGGGGCGCGCCGCATCAACAATACCGAATTGTTTTTTCTGAATATTCCAGCCGTCACTTTCATAACTTTCCTCTGCCTAAAATCCTACAAAAAAGCACATGCAAAAGCAAGGACATAAAAGCGAAATGGATTACTTATCCATTTCGCTAAACATAAAGATTTGTCCTGTTTTGTTCCACATTATAAGCACGTGTTGATTTTACTTGTAGATTTATAATTCTTTGCCATTCTGCGCCACATTTATCGCATTTCCGGCACACACAGAAACCCGGGGGCAGGAACTGGTAATAAACCTGTTGACAAAAAGAGATGCTTTGGGGTATGCTGGGCAACGTAATGGTAAGACAAATTTCACAATCTTAACCCTTGGATTCATCATGGAACGCACTGGAACACACAAAATTACAATTACACTGAAATTTGAACTGTTGCTGGGTGGTGATGAAATTTATTGCAGTATTTGCGGTCAACCAATTTTGAAAAATCAAAAAATGTCTATTGACCACTATATCCCACGCACGCGCGGTGGCACGGATTATCGTGACAACCTGTTTCCGGCACACCAAATATGCAATTCTATCAAGGGCGACCTGATGCCAGAAGATTTTGAAGCGCGCAAAGAACAACTGTTCGCGCACGCGCTGACCAAGTGGCGATTGAAAAAGGCCGACGTCGCAATCGTGGCGCGCGCACTGGCCAATATGCACAAGAAATAAAAAACGCCCCAACGCGTTTTGCCAGGGGCGAAATTGACATGAAAACTGTTGCGCTGTATTAGCGATCGCTGGTCGCAGGCTGGTCAATAAAAATCCAAATCAGCCAAATCAATGCCGCAATACCAATAATAGTGTATATGATACTGCTGGCGATGGTGGCCGGTCCGAAAATCCACGCAACCAAATCAAAACCAAAGATTCCAATCAGTCCCCAATTCAGGGCGCCGATAAACGTCAACGGTTTTAACACATAGTTTGTCAGTCCTCTCATCTGTTTTTTCTCCTTTGAACAGGTTTAATATCGTCTGTATTCAGACACGACAATTATAGCGGACTTTATCAAACACCGCAATGCGTTTATCGCACTTAGGAAAAGGTTCTTGTTCCCAGAAATCGCGCCCCAGGGCGCACATTACCAGAACACATTGCCGCGTATGTTCAATCAGAAATTATATGTTTTATCGCATAGTTTGCACACATCAATCCAAATGTTCCGGTAATTGTTATCATTGACCCGAACGTATTATCTGGCCCCAGGTTAGAGTTAGCCACCTGGGTAGAATAAACAACTGGATAATCTGGCATACGCGCATCGCGCACCAAACGACGGATTTTTGCCGCCAACGGGCATACCGTCGTCTTAGACAGCCGTCCAATTTTGATTTGTGCAATATCTGTTTTGCGCGCCGCCCCCATACTGGATATAAACGGGATATTGCGCGCCTGGCACCACGCGGCCAGCGCAATCTTGGACGGCACAGAATCAATCGCGTCAATCACAAAATCAGGCGCAACATCGGGCGCGTGCGCGTCATCAAAGAACATATCAAACGCATCAACCACCACATCTGGATTTATATCGCGCACACGGGCGGCGGCGACCGATACCTTTGGCGTGCCGACGGTTGACGTCAGTGCAAACAACTGGCGATTGATGTTTGATTCTTCTATTTTGTCAAAATCAACGACGACCAGGTGTCCGACGCCACTGCGTGCCAGGGCCTCTATTGCAAAAGAGCCGACCGCCCCACACCCAACAACCATAACGGTTGCGTTCTGTAATTTTTTAACATTTTCGTTGCCCAGTAATAATCTTATTCTGGCCAGTCTATCTGCCATTTTCAAGAATCCTTGTTGTGTTATCGTATATTATTTTGCACGCGTCTGTGGGGGCCAGTCCATAAATTTCTGCGATTTGTTCTGTAATCCGGGGCAGGATTTCACACGCCACATTTGGCGTGTCTGCATCAGATTCAACCAAAACGCGTTCCACCGGCACGCCAGACGCCGCCCGTGGCGCAACCCGTGGTCCGAACGAAAAATAGGCGTCAGAGTGTCGCAACAGTGACGCAACAATTTCCGAATTGCCGTTAAACCCGTGAAAAACAACCGGCTGGCGCATTTTTGCACCGGCAAAAACATGCAACATCTTGTCCCACGCACGCACACAGTGAATATGCGCCACACGCCCAAAACGGTTGGCCATTTCAATCTGGCGGACAAAGGTCGGCATTTGTCCCATCACATCGCCCCGCGACGCGTCCAGGCCAATTTCACCAATCATTAAACCAGGATTTTCACACAACAGCCGTTCCATTTGCGCGCCCCAATCGGGTGGCACATCCGCCACATACCACGGGTGAATTCCGATTGCGGCATACGCCCCCGGCCCGTGCGCAGCGATTGCCACCGCCCAATCAGACGCACGCGCAGAATTATAAATAAAACCACGAAGTGCGCCAACTGGGGGCTGGGCAACATAATGACAATGCGCATCAATGTATTCAGTCATATATTCAGTATATCTATTTTTTGCGGTTTGCAAATAATAATTTTCCAAATATGCCGATTGGAATCACCAAGAACGCCAGTGATAACAGCGTCGCCCACTGGGTGGCATTTAATGGCACAGTATTAAACACAACGCCGTCATATTGCGCCAAGACAAACACCCCAACCAGCACCAGCGCGGCAATATAAACAAACCGTATATTTTTCCCCAGTCCACAAAATGGGTTCACGCTGTCTGTTCTGATATTAAATCCGTTCAGCATTGCCGCCCAGACCAGCAACACAAAACGCGCGGTCATTTGTTGGTCGCTGGCAAACAGTCCTGTGCGCTGGATTAAAATCAGCCCTGCAAACAGTCCCAAAAATACAATCGTGTATCCGGCAATCTCGCGCTTTATTGATGGGGTCAGCATTGACGTTCCTTTTGGAACTGGGGGAACATCAAAATATTCTGGCTTTTCAGGTTCACCCCCAAACGCCAGGCTGTTCAAACTGTCCATTAAAATATTCACGATTAAAATCTGGCTGGCAACCAGTGCAGGAATCGCCCAGACCAGTGGGAACACCAAACTTAACAACACCAACGTGAAATTTATCGGTAATTGAAACCGCAAGAACATCGTTATGTTGTGCATAAACGTCCGCCCCAACAAAACAGACTGCACAACCGATACAAAATTACTGTCTGTGATAATTATATCGGCGGCGTCTTTGGCAACGTCTGTGCCATTGCCCATTGCGTATCCGACATCTGCCTTTTTCAATGCAGGCGCATCATTTGTCCCGTCGCCACACATACCACAACACAGATGTAATTTCTGGGATATTTTAACAATTCGCAGTTTTGTCGTTGGGGTTGCGCGCGCAACAACACGCAATTTTGGCAACAGGCGCATCAATGCAGCATCAGATTTTTGTTCCAATTCTGCGGCATTGATACAAACATCGTTGTCCCCAGATACAATCCCAGTCTGACGCGCAACCGCGGTCGCAGTTTCCAAATTATCGCCGGTTATCATCATTACCTGGACGCCAGCGCGTTTTATTTGCGAAACAGCGTGCGTTGCCTCGGGGCGAATACCGTCGTGAATTGTCACCAATGCCACCAGAACCAAATCTGTTGGCAACTGGCCCACCGTCGTCGGCCGTGCGCCACGACTGTATCCGATTGCCAAAACGCGTTTGGCGTCGCGCGCAGCACCGGTCAAAACATTGTCCAGCGCACGTCGCGAAACAGGTTTTTCTTTGCCTGTGCCGTCTGTGTACGATGTGACGCGGTCCAAAATGCGTTCTGGTGCGCCAGTGTAAAACGTCATATTCCGCCCCACGGTGGCCGCAGTAAATTTATACGCGCTGTCAAACGGCAATTTGTTTTTTATATTCAACCCACCCAGAATTTCAGAATATTGCGTCGGCGAAACCAATGCCAGCAACGCACGGTCTGTGCTGTTTCCGCCCCTGATTTTATGCCCGATGTATTCCGCGCCATTTGTCGCCACAATCGCGGTCTGGAACAAGTGGCGCAATTTCGCAGGCCCACGCGTCATATCCAGCACACGACCGTCGCCACAAAACACATCTGACACCATCATATTTCCGTATGTTAGTGTTCCTGTTTTATCTGTGCACAGTAATTGGATGTTGCCGGCCTCGGGTATTTTGGCCGGATTTTTTGCCAATATATTTGCACGTGCCATACGACTGGCGTTTTGCGACATAACCAACGAAATAATCAACGGCAGTCCTTCGGGAACGGCGGCAATTATAATAACAAACGCCGTGGTCAACACCACAAAGACATCACGCAATATCGCCAATCCCCCATGCGACAAATACGCCGACATTCCACCAGATGACCATACGTCCGCCCCCAGCAAGATTACCGCAATAACCGCCGCGCCAATAAAACCAAACACGCTGATTTTCCGCGCCAGGTCGTCCAACTGAATCTGCAACGATGTTTTTTCTGGCACGATGTCCTGCATCATAATAATCCCAGCCGCGTTTTCTGTGGACACGCCAACATTTGTGACGCGCATAACCCCAACCCCGGCCGTCACCATTGTTGCTGCAAACAAACTGGATTCGTCGGTGTAATCATCACCTGAAACCTGGCGTGGGGTGCCGGGTTCAAACGGCGGCTGCTGTTTATGCCACGCAATTTTAGGCGCGCTGGCTGATTCACCATTTAGCGCAGAATTATCCACAGAAATCTGGCCGTCTATTAAATATCCGTCGGCATAGATACCGTCCCCAGCGGCCAATGCGACCAGGTCGCCAACAACGATGTCAGATGACAAAATCCTGCGTTTTTGCCCATTGCGAATAACGTTTACATAATGCACCGAATTCTGACGGCGCAAATCATCGGCGAACCGCTGGCTTTTCAGTCCAGTAATCATATTTATCACGCTGATTATGACCAGAACCAGTCCGATACCAACAACTTCGGTTATATTATCAAACCCGTAAAACGACAGCACCACAAACACCCCCAGCAGTGCCAGCAATATCAGATTCAGTTTATCCTTGAAAGTATCGGCCAGAAATTGAATCCAGGTTTTTAACTTTGGTTCAGGCAAAACATTTTTACCGTATTTATTTCTGCTTTTTGTCACATCAGAATCAGACAACCCTAAAAGATTCATAATTCGTCCTCCGTTGCGTGTAATTATTATCAAAACGTCAATATATTTACAACGTTTTTTTATCCTGGGACGGAGCGTTTAATCATTGAAAAACTCTTCGGGTTCTTCGTCCCGTGTCTGACAAAAATTAAAACGCCGACAAGCGACGTTTGAATTTTTCTGGTGGGGACACAGGGATTGGCTGCGCCGACCTTACAAAAAGCCCCGTGTCTGGCAAAAATTAAAACGCCGACAAGCGGCGTTTGAATTTTTGGTGGGGACACAGGGACTCGAACCCTGGACCCAATGATTAAAAGTCATTTGCTCTACCAACTGAGCTATGTCCCCAAAACGGAACCTGAATCCGGGGTTTTTATACCCTCTGTCCAAGGTTCGGGGCAAATTCTGACACAATCTGAAATAAAAATCAAGAAAAAATCACATTTTTATTCTTTTTTTATTTCGCGCGTTTGCGCCGCCGCCAATAAACGTTCAAAATCAATCGCACCACCGGCGTCTGTATCCAGCCAATCAATCACGTGCGTGACGATGTTTTCTATGTGGTGCGCGATAACTGTGCGACTGTTGCGAAAACGGGTTTCGTTGACCAAATG
The DNA here is from genome assembly GCA_900550565.1 of uncultured Rickettsiales bacterium. Classification (GTDB taxonomy): domain Bacteria; phylum Pseudomonadota; class Alphaproteobacteria; order Rs-D84; family Rs-D84; genus Enterousia. Next base: position 12,013 of record URSG01000001.1, read on the forward strand.
CAGGATTTCACGTCCCAACGCCGCCAGTGTTTGTATCTGGGGGTCTGACAGCAAATTTGACTGGGCAGCAGCATAGACCAACCCGTCCAGTTCCAGATGATACGAACGCAGTGCGTTTATCGCCGACGGCGTCAAATGTATTCTGCGTGCGATTGTCGTCGCCGTCAGCCCGTCCATACGGTTCAGTGATTCCAGCGTCGCACGCCCACGCACCCCGATTGATTTACGCAACTGCATTATAACGTTCAGCACCAGCACATTTATCTTGTCCGTCATACTGGTCGCCAGTGTCGTGCTGAGTCGCGTAGATATTCGCGAATTTGAATAGTCATACAGCAAAAACACCAACGGGATTGACAACAACGACGCCGCGATATTCGTCACCAAATCAGATAAATCTGGGTCGTGAATACTGTCCCGGGTCAGGATATATAAAACCGCCCCACCTGCGATTGACAACAGGTACGGGATACTTTTCAGCATAAAATTACGGAACCGGACACTCACAGTCCCAGCATATCAAAACACGCCGAATAATGCCGCAGGAACAAATTTCTATTCGCACGTCACGCGATTTCGCCGCCATAGGGACGCACGGTCGCATTTGGCGACGCGTCACCTGGCGGCGCGTGTATTGATTTTTTCAAAAAAAACACTATAATTATACTAGTTGGGTGTGTTGATACAAAAAAGGTGCATCAATGTCCGTAAAGATGAATGATTTTTTATTACAGTATTATATGCAGTTGCGGTTTAACCACATGCCGGCCGAGGTTCGTGCAAAATTCAACGAATACGCCAAGAATGATGATTTCCGTGGTCATATGAAGGACTGGAAAAAGAACCTGATGACAAATGGCGCGAACAATCCAATGCCCGACCCGAACGAGGCAGGCGGCGCATGGGAACTGAGTAATGACGAATGGGAAAAGCTATTTCGCGCATTCCAAGATGCGTTTCGCGCAATGGATGCAGACAAGAAGTCATTCAAAGACAACAAAGACGCAAATGATTTTCTGAATGAATATTTTGGTGACTTGCACCTGTTTTCAAACGGCGTTGCCAGCAATGATGCAGAACAAGAGATTCAGGGTAATTTCAAAACATTTCTGGAAAGCAATCGTCAGGTTTTAGAAGTTGCGTTCAAACAATGGGGATTGACCGACGGCGATTTTTCTTATTCTGACCTGATGAGTGGTATCCAGGACAAGAAATATAACACATCGCCAAAATTCCAAAAGAAAATCAAAGATGTTGCCCAGTATGTGGCATACTATATGCGCCAACCGGACTTTGTAAACTCACTGCCGAATGCGCAGACAAACCTGCCCGATTTTGAAAAGGTTGAAAAGGGATTTGACGACGACCAGATTGATCCGCTGAAACTGGATTATTTCAAGCGCAATCATCGTGATTTGTTGGATACCTTGAATAAAAAATCCAAGATTTATAGTGTATTCAAGACATATGACAAGGGCAAGATTTCCAAGCCATTTGACGAAGCAACCGAGAAAGTTGATTACGGCAACAAGGAATCTGATGACTATGTTCCACCAAAACGTGACGATGAATTGACGCCGTGGCAACAGTTGTCCAATAACATTGGCGACACTTGGTCGGATTATATGGATAAATACATCAAGTTCCGTGGCGACCGGTTATATATGTCTAATTCCGCCAAGGCGATTGTCAGGGCACTGGACGACAAAAAGGTAAAAATGAAACCAACCGACGGGTTGGGCAAATTGGTTGAAAACACCGATGCGATAAAGGCAAACCTGCTGTATAAATCGCCAACCGCGACCAAGCATTTTGAATGGATGGCAAAAACGTTAAAGGAATTGCAATCCACCATGCCCAAGGCATTCGCAGGCGCATTGCAAAATGGGCGTCAGATGCGCGCGTTGGTGTCTGAATTGATTATGACCGCCGTTCGCGACGGCAAAATGGACGAGGCAAAAACCGCGATGGAGGTTTTATCTGTTATCAAATACGGATACACCACCAGCAAGATTATGGATGCCCTGGGCAAGGAAAGCCTGTCTATATTTTCGGACAAGGGCCTATCGTGGAATAAAAACGAAGGCGTCCAATTTGTCACAAACGCCATGGATAAAAGTATCAAGGCGGCGTTTATGGGTATTGGATACGGCATCACAATCGCGGGCAACGCATATAACCTGCACGGCAGCAAGTTTAATCGGGCCACCGGCCGTATGAAACAGGCGCACGACGACTTTATTCAGGCCAATGATGACGCGAAAAACAAAAAGATTGCCGAACGCAACATAGAAAACCCACTGGCGCAACAGCGGATTCAGGCCGAACAAAATGTGATGGCGCAAACGGGTATAACCGATGCGACATACGCCCAACACGAACAGGCGTATAACACCGCAAAAAGTGACGCAAAACAAAAACTGACGGTGATGAACGATGCAGACAAACGGTTGAAAGACGCCAACCAAAAATTGGAATCTTATGATGATTTGACACAACAAATAAACAGCGCGAATCAGGCATTGCCCCAGATTCAACAGAATTTACAACAGTTACAAAATGCGCTGAACAACCCGAACACATATAACGGTATGCCACCACAGGCGGCAAACGCATTGGCAGTGGACATTCAGCGTCAGATTACAGATTTACAACAACAAGAACGCGATATTCAACAATCCCTGCCCCAGTTGCAACAACAGCAGCAACAGTTATTAGCCAATCCAGATATTCAAAGCGCATTGGCCAGTCGTCCACAATATCAGGCGGACTTTAATGCCGCACAGACATCGTATAATACCGCACAACAAATGGCGGACCAGTTAGGCGATCCTGTACATAAATTCAAAAATGCCAAAAATCGCGTTGATGAATTGAATCGCCAGATTGATGCCCGCAATGACGAAATTGATAACTGGGACGATAAACACACGGACAAATTCCAAGAACTGATGGCGTATTGGGATTTCTTGGAAACCGGCCGCAACACCCACACGGGCAACATGTATTCGTGGACCCCGGGCAGTGCAGCCAAAAAACAAAAAAAGTTCAACGGCAGTGCACGGTTCCAGCAATATCTGGCCGCGTATGGACGCGTGGCATAACGTCCCTGCCCTGTTTCAGTGATTTGTGGTATAATACGCCGCGTATCCACACCGCCCAATGGCGGTGTTTTTTATCACTGGCCCCGGCCCCAGTTTAGTGTTGAAAACATAAAAATACTTTGCTATGCTGGCCGGCATAGAAGAAAGAGGAAACAAATGTACATACTTGCACTGAACTGTGGTTCTTCGTCGTTGAAATACCAGGTTTTTGACGCGAAATCCAAGACGGCCGTCGTTGGCGGTAATGTTGAAAAAATCGGCCTGCCGGATTCTTTTGTCACACAAAAATACCCAGACGGCACAAAACAACGCAAAGACACTGTTATGAAAAACCATGACGAGGCGTTAAACGTCGTTCTGTTTATGCTGCGCGAGGCGTCTATTGATCTGAACGAAATCAAGGGCGTTGGTCACCGCGTTGTTATGGGTGGCGATAAATTCGCATCGTCTGTGGAAATCAATGACGCAGTTATGAAAACTATTGACGAATTGTCATCTATTGCGCCATTGCATAACCCACCGGCACTGATGGGAATTGTGACGGCAAAACAGTTGTTGCCAAACGCAAAACAGGTTGCCGTATTTGACACCGCATTTCACCAGACTATGCCAGATTACGCGTATCGCTATGCCGTGCCAACCGCGTGGTACAAAGAATTGGGCGTCCGTCGTTATGGATTCCACGGGACATCGCACCTGTATGTATCAAAACGCGCCGCGGCAATGCTGGGCAAACCGGCGGACCAGTGCAATTTGATTACATTGCATATCGGTTCTGGGGCGTCTGCAACCGCAATCAAAAACGGTATTTCTGTTGACACATCGTTGGGTATGACCCCGTTGTCGGGCCTGACCATGGGAACGCGTCCTGGCGATTTGGACCCAGGTGTTGTTCTGTATGTGATGAACCGCCTGAAACTGAGTCCGGACCAAATGCAAAAGCATTTGAACAAAGATTCTGGGCTGATGGGGCTGACCGAATGCTTTGCCGATCGTCGCGACGTTGAACAGAACAAAGATTCTGATGCTAAATGCCGTCTGGCCATTGATACCGAAGTGCATAATGTGAAAAAATACATCGGTGCATATATGGCTGAATTGGGCCACACAGACGCCCTGGTGTTCACCGCTGGCGTTGGTGAAAACGACGATTACCTGCGCGAAAAATTCTGCACAGGATTGGAAGAATTGGGCATTAAACTGGATCACGAGAAAAATGCCGCGGCCCTGGCACGCAAAGGCGTTGACGAAGCGGTCATCAGCACCCCTGACAGTCGCGTCAAGGTGTTGATGGTTGCAACCAACGAAGAATTGGTCATCGTTGAAGATACGCTGGCAATTATGAACGGAACATATAACCCAAATCATCTGAAAATGGCTTATTCGTTCACTAGATAATAACAGTCTATATACCGAACGGGGCGCACCAGCCCCGTTTTTTTTTACATTTGATTTTTTATACCTATGTTGTTATGCTAACTGTTTGTTAAAGGAAAGTTTATGTCAGCACAAGCAAAACGCGTTATTAAAAAGATTATCAGTTATTCAGGAATTTTCTTTTTTGTCCTGGCCGCTGGAATGTTATGGTGGCAACTGCGAAATTACACATTTTACGACATCACACACGCGATTACTGCGATTCCGTTGATGAATCTGGTGTGTGCGTGTTGTGCGTGCCTGGCTGGGTATTTTGCCCTGTCGCTGTATGATTATTTGGCGTTGAACTATGTCGGGGAAAGCAAAAAGGTCACCTGGTGGAAATGGATGCTGGCCGGAATGCTGGGCTTTGCAATCAGTAATAACGCCGGACACGCCGTGGTCAGTGGGGGCGCAATTCGGTATCGTCTGTACACGCGCTGGCGTATTCGCGGTGGCGACATTGTGAAAATGCTGACGATTTCCGGGTTCACGTATTTCTTGGGCTGTGCAGCGATTGTTTTGATTGGGTATTTCCTGGTTCCGCGCGATGTTCTGTCGTCGGGGGCAACAATCGGCATAAATGCGCTGTTTATATTCTGTGCGGCGTCATTGTTGGCATACTTTGCAATGACCCTGTTGTTCCGTGGGAAAAGCATTAAAATCGGCCAAATAAAGTTCCAAATCCCGTCAATCAAGATGGCGTGGATGCAGATGTTGCTGGGCGTAACAGACAGTATTCTGGCCGGATTGGTGCTGTATTTCTGTTTGATTCCGTTCGTTGACATACCGTTCGGGACATATATCGGCCTGTTCGTTATTGCCCAGACCACCGGCGTATTCAGCCAGGTTCCCGGCGGCATCGGCGTGTTTGAGAGTGTATTTATGTTGGCATTGCCCGATACCGTGGACAAGGCCAGTATTTTCGGCGCACTGTTGGCATACCGCATTATTTACTATGTATTGCCACTGATTGGGGTTGGCGGCCTGTTCTTTATCTATGAACGTTGGCTGCGCGCGCGTATGAAACGCTGGGCGGACGAAGCGCGCGAAAAAATTTCCCAGATTCCTGCGAAAATCAAGCATATCAAAACACGCAAAAAATAAATACCTTGCCATAACGGGGTTGGGCATGCTAGACTGGAACTTGTCGTATGACAATGGGGTATAGCAAGTGTTTGTATTATCACTAATTTATACATTTTGGATTTTGCCACTGGTTTGCGTGGCTGTTTCCCTTGGCATGGGCTGGACCGCCCCACGGGGACGAAATGTATCCGTTGCATACGAACCCGCAACAAAAGGATTACTAAATGTCAAAGAAAATCTATGTGGACGCTGTCCACCCGGAAGAAACACGTGTGGTGGTGGTGGACACTGCGACCAATCGCGTTTCTGATTTTGATGTTGAAACAACAACAAAACCCCAGATAAAGGGGAACATCTATCTGGCCAAGGTTATTCGCGTTGAACCGTCATTACAGGCGGCATTTGTGGATTATGGCACGGGTAAAAATGGTTTCTTGCCGTTTTCAGAAATTCATCCGGACTATTACCAGGTGTCACCCGAACAGAAAAAGAAACTGTTGGAATTGGCGCACGCAAATATCATTGATGACGACGATGACCCAGATGATGAAAACGACGAAATCGCAGAATATGATGACCACAGTGCCGGCGAAGACAACAAGGAATTTGCCAAACGCGCACGTGAATTCAAAATCCAGGACGTTATAAAGCCAAAACAAATTTTGCTGATTCAGGGCGTCAAAGAAGAACGTGGCCAAAAGGGCGCGTCAATGACGACATATCTGTCGCTGGCTGGACGTTTTGCTGTTCTGATGCCGAATTCACGCAAACGCAACAGTTATGGCATTTCAAAAAAGATTTCTGATAAATCTGAACGCGCCCGTCTGCGTGACATCTTGCATGGGTTAAAGATTCCCAAGGGAATGACGGTCGTTCTGCGCACGGCGGCGATGGGGGCGGATGCCACATCAATCGCGGCTGATTACGATTATCTGGTGAATCTGTGGAACGAAATCCGCAAAACAACACTGGAATCGGTTGCGCCGGTCACAATCCACACCGAAGATTCATTATTGCGTCGCGTTGTTCGCGATTTCTTGGCGGACAAGGACGACGTCCTGGTCGTCCAGGGCGAAGAAGCATACGATGCTGCAAAAATGTATTTCCAGCAAATGTATGGTCGCGCGCCACGCAAACAGTTGGTCCAATACAAGGACGTTGCCGTTCCATTGATGGTCAAGGCCGGCGTTGAAAAACAACTGGAAGGATTGCATGGCCCATACGTCCAACTGCCGTCTGGGGGGTCGCTGGTTATAAACCAGACCGAAGCAATGGTCACGATTGACGTCAATTCGTCCCGTGCGATAAAGGAAAAAGATATTGAACAAACCGCCTTGAATACTAATTTAGAGGCCGCCGAAGAAATCGCCCTGCAACTGCGCCTGCGCGATTTGGCCGGTATTGTCGCGATTGACTTTATTGATATGGAAGAAGAACGCAACAACCGCAAACTGGAAATGAAAATGCGCGAGGTTATGAAACGTGACCGCGCACGCACCCAGGTTGCAAAAATCAACGCATTTGGCGTATTGATGTTGTCGCGTCAACGCCTGCGCAGCAGTTTTATTGAAACATCGTATGTCCAGTGTCCGCACTGTTTGGGTGCCGGCGTTGTGCCATCTATCCAGACGGCGGCGTTGATTATGTTCCGCCATCTGCAAGAAAAACTGTTGGCAAAAAGCGCACAGAAAATCATTATGACGGTTCCGACCGATGTGGCGATTTATCTGTTGAATAACAAACGCGCTGAATTGGCTGCGATGGAATCAGAATTTGAAACTGAAATCGTTATCATCGGCGACGACAGTATGATGAGCATTGAACAATACTCTATTCAACGTGTCGCACCCGAGGCTGTCAAGACCGAAGACCTGTTGGACGCGTACGCGCCGTCAACAGACGCGAAAAAGAAAAACGCCCAGCACACCGAGGCACGAAAAACAACAATGAATGCCCCACGTCGCAAGCGTAAAAAACAATCCACAAAACAATCTTTTTGGGAAAAATTGATTGGATAAAAATCGCCCCACTTGGGGCGATTTTCTGTAATTTGTAATTGCCAAATGGGGCAAATTCGGCTACCGTTTAATATATGAATGCAACACTGTTGGATTTTTTGAAAACCGACCTGCAATTCGTCAAAGGCGTGGGACCCGTTCTGGCCGCGCGATTTGATGATGTGCTGGGCGGACGGCGGATATTAGATTTTATGTTGCATATCCCGGCCTATGTCCGCGCGCGTGGGGTCACAGAATGTGTCGCAGACGCCACACCTGGCGAAACATTGACGATACCATTACAAATAAAATCTCATCGGCGTGGGCGCACATTTCACGGCCGCCGAATTCCAACCCAGGTTATTTGCAATGACCGCACGGGTGGCACGGTCACATTGCAATTTTTTAACACGCACTTCTTGGATTACTGGCTGGAAAAATTACCCATTGGCGCGTGGCGTATGGTCAGTGGAAAACTGGAAAAATCCGCGCGCGCAATAATCAATCACCCTGATTTCATAGAACCTATGGAAAACGCCGCACGGATTCCATCGGTCCAGGCGATATACCCATCAGGCGAAGGATTGACACAAAAAACATTTGCCGCCGTCCGCGACCAAATTTTTGCCGCCCTGCCCGACAAAATCACGGACGAACCCGATGAAAACGTTCGCGAATTCTTTGACGCGGTTGCGCACGTTCATTATCCTGAATCTGATGACGATTTAATGCCAAACGCAAAATATATTGTAAAGTTGGCATATTGGGAATTACTGGCGCACCAGACCGCCATCGCAATCAGTCGTCGCAATCGTCGTGACCCACGAAATCGTCGCGTGGTGCGCGCAAAAAAATACGATTTAATGGACAAATTCCGTGCGATATTACCGTTTGAATTGACCGGCGCCCAGCAACGCACGATTGATGAAATCTGTGCCGATATGACCGGCCCAGTGCCAATGATGCGCCTGGTCCAGGGTGACGTGGGCAGTGGGAAAACCATCGTCGCAATGGCGGCGGCGGTGCAAATGGCGGAAATGGGTGGCCAGACGGCAATGCTGGCCCCAACAGACGCATTGGCATTACAGCATTATAATAAATTAAAGCCTATGTGTGACAAACTGGGCATCGTGTGCGACATATTGACCGGCCGGGACAAGGGGGTGGTGCGTCGTGAAAAACTGATATCCCTGCGTTCTGGGCGCACGCGGCTGGTTATTGGGACGCACGCGCTGTTTTCAGACGATGTAGAATACCGCGATTTGGGTTTGGTAATCGTTGACGAACAACACCGCTTTGGCGTCACCCAGCGCGAGGCCTTGCGTGCCAAGGGCGCGAATCCAGATTTGCTGGCGTTGTCGGCGACACCGATTCCACGAACGCTGTCTATGACAATATACGGCGATATGGACGTATCAATTATAAATGAAAAGCCGGCTGGTCGTCTGGCAATAAAAACAACAAAACTGCCGATTGCGCGCATTGGCGAATTGGTTGCGCGTATATCTAAACAAATTGCCAACGGGGCCAAGGTGTTTTGGGTATGTCCCCTGGTAGAAGACAGCGCGGACGCCCCGGCTGCGGCGGCAACCGCCCGATACGATGACCTGAAAAAATATTTTCCAACCGCCGGCCTGGTCCACGGCCAGATGGACAAAAAACAGCGTGATGCCGTAATGGAAAAATTTGCCGACGATAATTCTGATATGTCATTGCTGGTCGCCACCACTGTCATAGAGGTCGGCATTGACGTTCCACGCGCAACAATTATGGTAATTGAAAACGCAGAACGGTTTGGATTGGCCGCCCTGCACCAGTTGCGCGGACGCGTCGGACGCGGCAATGCCCAATCGTATTGCGTGCTGTTGTTCGGGAAAACAACGGAACACGGAATGCAACGCCTGGACGTATTGTGTGCGACCGACGACGGGTTCGCAATCGCAGAACAAGATTTAATGATGCGTGGCACCGGCGAATTGGTTGGCACACGTCAAAGTGGCTGGATAAATTATCACTTTGCCGATTGGCGCGAACATCGTGATTTGTTCCGTATGGCGGCAAATGCGGCGCGTGACCAGACCACCATTGGCACCTGGGCGCGTGATTTGATGTTTATATTTGACCGGGGGGCGCAAATCAGTGCGTAGGCTGTTTGTATTTTTATTATGCGTATTATTGGCAACGCCTGGGCGCGCTGCGTCACTGATAAACGACACAGAAATTGAACGCTATTTGATTGAATTGGTGACCCCGATTGCCACGGCGGCTGATATTCCGGCAAAGCGTCTGCGCGTGCATATCGTGCGTGACGATGATTTTAACGCGTTTGTAATGGGCGGTGACGACGTGTATATTTACACAGGTCTGTTGATGCAAATAAAGAATCCTGACGCATTACAGGCGGTTGTGGCGCACGAATTGGGGCATACGATTGGTGGCCACATGGCGCAAATGTCATCACGTATGACCGCCGAAATGCATCGTGCGATGTTGATTCAGGCACTTGGCATAGGGCTGATGGTGGCCGGTGGCAATCCCAGCCTGGGCGCAGGTGTTGTGGCCGGGTCCAGTGGCATCGCCAGCCAGTCTATGATGGCGTTTTCCCGTGACGAAGAACGCATTGCCGATAACCTGGGGCTGGATTTGATGGTGCGCGCCGGGCAAAACCCAAACGGATTTATCACTGTGTTTGAACAAATGCAGGAACAGACCGGCGTAATGGAATCACGTATAAACCCAACGCGCGTCAATCACCCCCTGACAACAGAACGGTTAAAAAACGTTCGTGACCGCATTGCAAAAATGAACTATACCGCCCCACCCAAGAACGCCACGCGCGACGCAAAATTTGAACTGGTGCGTGCGAAACTGATTGGATACCTGGACACGCCGACGCGCGTAAATGAACTGTATCCCACGCGCGACAAACGCGACGCGGCGGTTTATGCGCGCGCAATCGCCGCGATGCAGACAGGCGACCTGGCGGCGGCAAAAAGCGAAACACAACGATTGATTTCGCGCGACGGTTCAAATCCGTATTTCTATGAATTATTGGGCGATATTCAATATCAATTTGGCCACTATGACGACAGTGTTATCGCGTATGAAAAATCATTAAAATTGGCTGGCAACGCGCCCCAGATTCAAACTGCATTGGCACTGGTGCTGACCGAACGGAACAAGCTGGGCGACCGCACGCGCGCCATTGAATTGTGCAAACGTGCGATATTGACCGAATCCGCGCCACTGACGTATTGGGTGTTGGCGCGCGCCTATGGCGACGATGATTCTGGGCGTGCGGCGTGGGCAACCGCCGAATATTACAATATGATTGGCGACAAAAAGAACGCACGTAAATACGCAAAAATCGCGCAAAAGAAATTAAAATCAGATGACGCCGAATACATAAAATCCGGTGACATTTTAAGCAGCACAAAATAAAAATACCGACCTTTCGGTCGGTATTTTTATAATGGGGCGGATAACCGGATTCGAACCGGCGACACCTGGTACCACAAACCAGTGCTCTAACCAACTGAGCTACATCCGCCATACTGGTGGAGCTGATCGGACTCGAACCGACGACCCCTTGCATGCCATGCAAGTGCTCTACCAACTGAGCTACAACCCCATGCGAAAGCTTATTTTATATTTCTTCTTGCCAAATGTCAAATCAATTTGCTAACCTTTTTACACAAGAAGGAGATTTAATATGGATTACCAAGCGTTAAAAGCAGAAGTTGAACAAAAAACCCAGCAAACACTGGACGTTTTGGCCGGTGAATACGCAGGTTTGCGCACTGGGCGCGCATCTGTACACTTGTTGGACGGCGTGCGTGTGCCAGTCTATGGTTCTGATATGCCATTGAACCAGGTCGCAACCGTCGCAACCCCAGACAATCAGACACTGAGTGTCACCGTATGGGACATCAATAATGCAGGCGCAGTTGAAAAAGCGATACGCGATTCGGGATTGGGACTGAATCCAAACACAGCCGGCGGTGTTATTCGTCTGAACCTGCCACCACTTACCGAAGAACGCCGTCGCGAACTGACCAAGGTTGCCGGCAAATACGCCGAAGAAGCCAAGATTTCTATGCGTAATATTCGCCAAGACGCGATGGGCAAAATCAAACGCGCCGTCACCGACAAAGAAATTTCCGAAGATGACCAACATAAATTTGAAGACGATTTACAAAAGGTCTTTGATATGCGCGCCGGCCAGGTTGACGCGTTGGCTAAACAAAAAGAAACGGATATTATGTCGGTCTGATAACGATTGGTGGGGACGCATCACAAAGAAATAAAAAGCAAAAATTATTAAAACAACAAAAAAATATCGGATAAAAAATGTTTAAATTCCTGAAAAAGAAAACCGCACCAGTCACAGAAACCGCAAAAATCCCCCAGCATATCGCATTTATTTGCGACGGCAATCGTCGTTGGGCCGAGGCACGCGGCCTGCCCCCGTTGATGGGACACAAGGCTGGGATTTCAAATTTTGAAAACCTGGTTGATTGGTATATTGCGCGTGGCGTATCAACAATTACGTTCTTTTTGTTTTCAACCGAAAACTGGAACAGAACCCAGGAAGAAGTGGATTTCTTGATGGATTTGTTCTATACAGAACTGCACAACAATATGAAACACGCCCTGGAAAAGAATTTGCGCTATCGCGTAATTGGGTCGCGTGAACGCCTGCCGAAACGTTTGGCAAATATGTGCGACAAACTGGAACAATCATCTGCGGAAAACACTGGTGGCACGGTTGTGTTTGCATTGAACTATGGCGGCCAAGATGAAATTGTCACGGCGGTCAATGCGGCGATTGAAAATGGCGCGCCGGTCACACGTGAAACATTTGAAACATTTCTGGACACAGGCGAATTATTGCCTATTGACCTGATGGTTCGCACCAGCAATGAATTCAGAATTTCTAATTTCTTGCTGTGGAAATTGGCGTATGCAGAATTGATGTTTGTGCCTGAACACTGGCCCGATTTGGTCAAGAGTGAAAAAATGTGGCAACAGACGTTGGACGAATACGCACGCCGCAATCGTAGATTTGGTGGCGGTAAAAAGGCAAACTATTCTGGCAAAAAATAAACAGGGACGATAATTATGTCAAACACATCACAACGGATTATCATTGGTGGCATAATGGCATTGATTGCTGGGGCCGCTGCATTGGGCGAATATTTCGGATTTCACGCGGTTCGTTATCTGGCAATATTTGTCGTGTTGGGTATGATTGCAGAATTGATTTTGGCGATAATTCGCACGCCACACAATCAACTGTTGCAAAACAAGACCTGGCTGGTCGGCGCTGGTTTTCTGGTGTGGCTGCTTGTCGTATTGGCGGCGGCAAATTCGGTCGGCGCGCGCCCGTGGATTATGTTGCTGTTATTACTGATTATCAGTGGCGCAGACATTGGTGCGTGGTTCTTTGGCCGGTTGCTGGGGGGCGACAAAATGTGGGAACGCCTGTCCGAGCATAAAACCTGGTCTGGGCAAATCGCCGGTATTTTGTGCGGAACATTTATGTCTGTTATGTATGGTCTGTTGGGGACAGATATGTTTATGCCGCAACTGATGTGGATTGGTATCAGTGTCGCGTTATTGAGTCAATATGGTGACCTGACTGCCAGTTGGGTAAAACGCCGTCTGGGAATCAAGGATTTTGGTCGTATATTACCCGGACACGGCGGTATGCTGGACCGGTTTGACGGTTGGATTTACGCACTGGTTTTGGTGTGGCTGGTTATGATGTAGGGCTGTGGGGGTCTGTGAAATGCATATTATTTTATCCGTCATCGCATTGCTGGTTGTTCTGGGCGCGGTGGTGTTTATTCACGAACTGGGACACTTTTTCGCGGCACGTTGGGCGGGCGTTCGTGTGGACAAATTTTCAATCGGGTTCGGCCCAGCGATTATAAAGTGGCACGACCGACACGGCACACAATGGCAAATCGCCTGTCTGCCACTGGGCGGATACGTTTCTATTTACGGCCAGGATATGATGTTCAATCGTGGTGAATACAAAAAATTAAGCGCAGAAAAAAAGCGTGGCCATTATTTATCTGCGCCTGCGTGGAAACAGTTTGTAATTATTGCCGCCGGCGTCACGATGAATTTTTTCCTGGCGTGGTTGATTTATTCTGGAATGTTTATGGCACGTCCCAAAAATGTCCAGTTGCCCGTCGTTGGCCAGGTTATCCAGGAATCTGTTGCGTTTAACGCTGGCGTTAAACCAGGCGACATAATTATGCGCATTGACGGCGAAAAAATCACGAACTGGGGCGAATTGATTATTGCCAAAGAATTGGCGTCAAACCGCACGGCGGACGTTGTAATTTTGCGCGGTGAAAAATTGGTAAATGCTGAATTGGGGCCGGCCGCACGTTGGGGACTGATTGCCGACGGCAGCAAAACAGAACTACGCAAAAAGGGATTTTTTGGCGCGATATTATCTGGGGCGCGTGAAACGTATTACCAGTCCAAGACGTTGTTGGTCATATTGAAACAGATTGTGACCGGCGAACGTTCGTCCAAGCAACTGGGGTCATTTATCACCATTGCCCAGGTTTCTGGCCAGGCATTAGAGACAGGAATCTTTGCCTTGTTATCTATTATCGCCTTGCTGTCGGTGAATTTGGCTGTTATAAATCTGTTGCCGATGCCGGTATTAGATGGGGGGTATCTGATGATTTTGATTATAGAGGGTATAACCCGTCGCAAACTGGGCGGTCGCGGTATGGAAATAGCAATCATTATTGGTTGGTTTTTGATATTCTGTTTATTTGCGTTGACCATGTGGAATGATTTGGCACGCGTATTTGGGTTGAACTAAAAATGAAAACGAAAAAATTTTTTATTGCAACAGTATGCGCGATTACCGCCGGCGGTGCCGATGCAGCAACCGTATCACGCATTGACGTCACAGGGGCGCGCCGTATGGACAGCGAGTCTATTCGCATTTTGTCTGATGTGAAAATCGGCGACACCGTGGGCGAGGCACGCACCAACGAAATCGCCAAGAAATTACAAGAAAGCGGATATTTTTCACGCATCAATGTTCGTATGGCTGGCGATGTGCTGAAAATTGACGTGGCCGAGGCCCCAACCGTCAATATGGTCACCGTTGAAGGAAACGACGAAATATCCACTGATGATTTAAAGAAAGAAATTCGCCTGAAAGAACGCGCCTCGTATGACGAGTCTGTTATTGGCGCAGACACCCAGCGTATGCTGACCATATACCAGCGCAAGGGTTTTTTTGGCACAAAAATAGAACCCAAGAAAATTGAACTGGACGACAATCGCGTGAACGTCGTCTATGAAATTACCGAAGGTCACCCGACATATATCACAAAGATTGAATTTGCCGGCAACAAACGTTTTCGTTCCAGTGTATTGCGCGGTGCAATTCTGTCGCGCGAACACGCCTGGTGGCGTTTTATGACACAGTTTGACGTCTTTGACGAAGACCGCATCCAATACGACCAACAGTTGTTGCGTCAATATTATCTGCGCAATGGTTATGCCGACGTCCAGATAACGGACACAACGGGGGTATTTACACCTGACCGGCAATACTATTCTGTGAAATTCACGATTGACGAAGGGAAAAAATATAAATTCGGCAAACTGACAGTTGACAACCCGTTTGACGATGTCCCTGACAGTGAACTGATGGACGCGATGAAAATGTCGCGTGGCGATACATATAATATTGACGAAGTGGACGAAACAATTTCTGCCCTGCGTGGGGTTGTTGCCGATCACGGTTATGCGTTTATCAATGTTGACCCAATTCCGACAAAGAACAATGAAACCCGAACCATTGATATGGTGTTCAAAATTCAAAAGACCAATCGTGTTTATTTGAATTCTATCAATATCTTGGGCAACGTGCGCACATTTGACACCGTTATTCAACAGTTGATTCCGATGCGCCCCGGCGACCCGTTTTCATTACAGACCATTGAACAAGGACGCCAGAATTTGATGCGCACCCGTTATTTCAAAGACGTCCAGATGGTGCCAACCCGTGTTGCAGATGCCAATATGATGAATTTGGACATCAAGGTAGAAGAACAACCAACCGGCGAACTGTCTGGGGGATTTGGCTGGTCAAACATAAACGGATTTATGGTTGACGCCGGAATTACCGAAAATAACTTTATGGGACGTGGTCAGACGGTGCAACTGCGCGGTTCTATTGCCCAGTACCAGAAACAGGCCCTGTTCAGTTTCACAGAACCGTATTTGTTCGGTCGTGCGTTATCAGGCGGATTTGACGTATCATACACAATGTATAACTATTCATCATTGGGTGGTTTCGGATACGACCGTGATTCATTGACACTGGCGACGCGTATGGGTTGGCGTTTAACCGACCATTGGACCCAGACGGTGCGTCTGTCTGCGTCATTTGACCAAAACTATGACCTGCAAATGGGCAGCAAGTGGCGCAACTCTGACCTGTACACGTTGGGGACATATTTGAAATATTATAATCTGGATACCAATTTCCAACAGAACACGCACACCGGTGTTGTGGCAAACCTGGGGTTGGCATATACCGGATTTGGTGGCACAGAAACATTTATGCGATACAGTGCGGACATAACCGGTATGATAAAGTTCTTGGACGACCGGTGGCAATTACGTTCATCACTGGATTTTGGTTATATCCAGCCATTGGACGACGATTACGTGTCCCGTGTTTATCGTTATTTCTTGGGTGGTGAATCACTGCGTGGGTTTGACATTGCCGGCATCGGCAGCCGCAACTGGTATTACCAGTCATACTCGCTGGGCGGTATGTGGAAAATCAACGGTTCAACCCAAATGAATTTCCCGATATTTATCCCAGATGAATACCAGGTCAAGGGATTTGTATTTGCCGACTATGGTATTCTGGGCAAACCGCCACGTGATGAATACACGTATCTGGGGCGTGACAACTTTATTGACAGCGACCTGCGCACATCGGTTGGTTTTGGTATTTATTGGAATACGCCGATGGGCCCGATGAATTTCAGTTGGGGCTGGCCGTTAAAGTTGAACAAGTATGACCAAGAACAACGTTTCTTGCTGTCATTTGAAACCCAGTTCTGATAAAAATGCCCCGTCGGGGCATTTTTATTTTCATTTTGTATAGTATATCAATTTGGTTATTTGTGGAATCACAGAATCAGGAAAGAAACGCGATAATCCGGCCGTGGGAAACGCGCCCTAGAACGCATACGGTTTGGCCTGGAAATAATCACGTGCCTGTTTTACATTTTTTGCCGCGTCTGCTGCATTGCGGCCGTTATCCACCAAATCCAGCGACCCATAATACGCCGTCATCATCGGGTCATAGGCATTTGTGCTGGAAATCCATTTATCTGTGCCAGAATTTGGCGCACCATACTTGTCCAAGACATTTTGCCAGAACACCAATATTTTCTTTTGACGCTGGTTTTCAAATTTTTCGGCTGCGCCCTCTAACTCGTTCACGTCATTATTATACACAACGCGCCACACGACATTATCGGTTGCATTGCTGGTAAAATACACGGTTATCGTTTCGCCGGTATTTTCACGCACCAGGTGCAATTCAGACGCATACATCAGTCCACGATTGCGCGCCAGACTGTTGATACACTTGGTCAATTCGGCCGGGACAACAGTGCCATTTTGACGACACTCGTAATCCAAATTGTATTTCCAATCCTGGGCGATTGAATAGATTATGCTGTTTTCTTTGCGTGGCGCATACAGGCCACGTGTCTTGAAAAACAATGTCTGGACGTCATCAAACGACATTCCCAACATAATACCCGCAATGTCAAACCCAGATACCGCGGCCGACGACGCGCCAACATTCAGCGCAACAGACGATAAATTGATGTCATCGGTCCCTGCGTCTGTGACAATAAAGTTTTCAAAATCCATTGGGTCCACATCGCCGTTTGCGTCAACCGCAAACGCCATCGCTGGCGCAACACACAAAATCATAAAGAAAGCAAATATACGTTTCATAAATTACCCCAATGCGATTATTTTAACACAACCTCTTCTACGCGAAATTTGAACAGTCCTGCGGGGTCAGCGCCACCCGACAAACGACGACGCACCCCATATTTTATCACAGATTCACGAATCCCAGGTTCATACGAAACCCTTAGGAACATTGTTCCCTTGGTCACAACCGGCCCAGTTGCCAGATTATTTGGTGTTTGCCACGTCCGCAATTCATAATCTGCACGCCAATAGTCGCCGTTGCCAGGGCGCGTAATATCACCAACAACGTTCACCGTGCGCATCATACCCTTGGTCGCCATATTTTGAATTTCTGGCGCAATGCTAGATTTCCAATAACTAAATACATTTTTAGACGATGTGTTGGCCAGCATACCGTTTGCCGCACTGTGCGTCTGGACATATTCGCCGTCGGGCAAAACACTGAAATATTCAGAAACATAATGCGAAATCAGCATATTTATCATACGCGTGTCGCCCAATTCAGACGCCGTTTCTAATTCGCCCGGCCGGTCAGTTGACAGATTGTTCGGCCGAAAGAAATATGTATCAACCTCGCGACGTTCCCCGGCATCATATATTGCCCCAGTCAAAAATATTGCGCCAAATACCAGCACAAGTAATAATACCCCGGTAAAAAACATCAATATCTTTTTCATCAGTTCAATCTGTATGCGTTAAAATCCGTTATATAATATCCCAATGTGCGTGGATATGATTTTGTATCACGCCCGACGCGCATAAATGCGATAATCTGCATAGATGGTGTGACATTCCCAGAAATCGTCGCGCGCACACGCCACATTCCGCCACCGTCACCAACGCCGCCAACCGGTTCAATTCGCAATGACGATGTATCCAGCACCAAACGTCCCGACGCCGCGGCAATATCCTGCCAGGTGGGGACAACCTTGTATATAAATTTATTAAACACCTCGTCGCTGGTGGCACAACATATCGCATACGTTTTATCTGTGTATGCCGTCGCATTATCAGAAGCACAATCCTGTTCGCGGTCACAGGTTTTCCACAATGCCTGGTTTTCAGCATCATCACCAACCGTGAACCAATCACGTGTGAAATTCGCAACCAATGATTCCTGCATTGTTCGTGCCACAGTGTATTTCACCCTGCCGTGGGCGTGTTCAACCGTCGTCCAGGTTCCCGTCACGTTATCAACTGATATAATAAACGGTTCAACCGTCGCACTGCGCGTTGTCCATATCAGCAATCCGCACACGCATATAATCAGAAAAAACAGCAACGACACCAAAATAGACGCAGCACGGGAAACAGCAATGCGTTTTCCCGCTGGAAATGCCGGTGTATCAAAATTATTTGGATAATCCAACAAAATCCCCCCACATAAATTTATCGGTGGATTTTATGCCTGGAATACCATAATACAGGCGCACGGACTCAGTTTCAATTCGTTGTTGTCATAACCGACACCCACAGGTTCGCGGTCATATACCTGGCCACAGCCAGCCAACGCCAACGCAACAAAGAACGCCAGAAATACTTTCTTCATGATTTTTCCCCTCTTTGCTTTCAATTCTTGGTTAAATTATAAGAAAATTCACGCGCCCCGGTCAAGGATAAAAACACATATTTACCGGCACTGGCGACCAGATTTTTATTTATAGCCTTTGTTTGACAAGATTGCTATAATTACTGGTATGAATTCTTATGAATCTGGGTTATTTGCTGAATTCTTGGCGCGTATGTATTTGCGTCTGCACGGGTATCGGATTTTGCAATCGCGATATATTACTGGGCGCAACACAGGACGTGCTGAAATTGACATCATCGCGCGCCAGAAAAATACTATCGTTTTCATAGAGGTAAAGCGTCGTCCAACCATCGCCGCCGGCTGGGCCGCAATTACGCATAAACAAAGCGCGCGCCTGCGTCGCAGTGCAGAAACATTTTTGACGCAAAAATATCCCGGATTTGACGCGCGTTTTGATGTGATAATCGTGTGTGGCCTGCGCGTTGTCCACGCACGCGCGGCAATATAAATACTTGCATTTAGGAATCACTTCTTGTATAATTTACCCAGACTTTTGGACAAAAGGAGAAAATATGAAAAAAGTTATGTTGGCATTGTTTGCCGTTATGACATTGGCCGCCTGCACAGGTTCTTATAAATCTGGCAACTGCGAATACGATTTCTTGCTGCACAAAGATATTTCTATCTCTAAATTGATTGGCAATGCAACAGGTGGTTGCAAATAATAATCAAAACGGGGCGTCTGCCCCGTTTTTTATTTTATAACGGCGGTTTTAATCAGTGACACGTCATCGCGAATTGTATCCAGTTTTATCTGTAATTGACCGATGCCTGTTTCCAATATCGTCGTCCGATTTTCCAACGTGGTAATACGCGTGTCTGCGCGTTGAATATCCGCCAATGATGAATCCTGGCGCGCGACCCAATAAATCAGACCGCCGATAAACGCGATTAAAAACCAACTGTCGCGCAGGGTTGCGATTATACCGCCCAGTCCGTTTGATTCCTGTTTCATTTTCGCCCCCGTGATATCATATTTTCAATCAAATGCACCAATGCGCGCTGGGATTCCAGACTGCGTAATTCTGCGTCTGTGGCATTTGGCCCCAAAACACGTTCAATCGTCATTTTTCGCAGATGCTGTAATACCGCCGCACCGGCGGCGGTTGAAAACGCACGTGCATAATTTTGTTCTGTTTCGTTCATAGTTTTCCCCATTGTTAAATCAAGTTTTCAGACACCGCCATTTGTGCGATTGGCGCAATGTATTTCAGTTCTGCGTCACTGTTCAGCGCGATTGGCGCAATCACCCCACGGCGCGATAAAATCTGTAATCCGCGGTCGGTCAACGGCCGAATAAATTCGTGCAGCAATCGCCCGTATGTCGCGCCCAGAATTCGCATCATATCCGAATTGCGCGCCATAATTTCGGTCGCGGTCATTTCTTTTTCAGACAGCAATCCCAATCGGTCGGCCAACAACGCGTGGCGAATCCGTTCGCGCAGGTCTTTTAATATTATTTGCGACACATCAAAATCTGCACCCGACGACAGCGGTGTCAGCCCTGATGACCCAACGGCCTTGGGGATAATTGCGCCCGGCGTCAGGTTTATATTGTTCAGATTTATGACGCCATCATCGTCGGCCTGCCATATCCCAGACACGGCAATCGTTGCGTTTTTCAGCACCAGTTCAACAACCTTGTTCGCGGTTTTAATATCTGGCAATGCGCGCAAGACCGGCCCACGACCGTATTGTTCACCGCTTAAAACACTCCACCGGAAAATGATGTATGGATTGGTTTCAAATGTGCCACGCGCAACGATATTGTTTTCCAGATTTCCCCCAACGTCCAACCACGCGGTGAATTCTGTGCCAACCAAACTCTGGACCAGGCGCAACGGCGTTGCCGGGTCGTGCTTGATTTGGTCAGCAACATCGGCCGGTGGCGTCCAAGTTGGATATTTTTCCAGCACTTCGTGCGCCGGCATTGTCGCTGTGTGAAATACTGCGCCTGGCAAAATCGCAATATCGCGCATAGGCACGGCCGTGAACGAAAACGCCGACGACGCGCCGATTGGTGTTTCTGCCATAAACAGACACGCCGTCCCCAGAATCACCAAATCCAGATAGCATTGATGAATGGTGGTATAAAAATTTGAATCGTTCAGGTTCGCACGCAACGCCGCCGTCGCTACATCTGCGTCGGGGGACGCGTCGCTTTCCGGGACCAGTGATATCCACAGCGATTCTGGTGGCGTCATCAGCGAATATATTGACGCCGCCAGGTTGTCCACCGCGTCTGCCGCGGTTGCGTCAAACAGTGTTGCGGCATCTGCGTCGTCGGTCGGCATAGTATATCGCATTGCCGCGTCCCAGCGATTTAACCACGGCGCACGCGCGTCCAGTGCACGCCGATACATTTTTTCTAAATCATTTTGCATATTTTCTCCCTAGGTTTCGTTGGTTAAAGGTTAAAATCTGTATTTGCCGCGTATGTGCGGACGCTGCGCCCCGTGGGGCGAATTGGTGTTGGCGCAATACTGATTGCACCTGCAACTGCGTCCAGGCCGTCGTCGTGTCCGGCACTGCCGATTGGCGACCAGCCCAACATTTCTGCAACAAATGGTGTTTGGGTTATTCTGTGGTGCGCATACATACGCCCCGCCCCCAGAAATGGTTCTATTGCGTCCAAGATTCGGTCAACCTTGGGCCGATTATTGGTAATACGCATAATTGTAATTGGCGCGCCGACGCGACTGGCCGCGTCACGCATTATTTCAGGCAACGCATTTCCGATTCCGTTTGTTTCAATCGTTATGCGACGCATATTGTGACGCGCCATAAATTCCAGCACACAATCGCACTGGCGTGCCAATGGGTGCGTGTCGTTGTCTGATACCGTCATATATAAAATATCGTGGACAAACACACACCGCGACGCGTCATCACGATACAGAACAACGCACACACTGCCGTCGCGACCGCGGCGTCCCGTTGACGGGTCCCAATACACCGCCGCGCCTGTGATTTTATGTTCGCCTATTTGCCCACTGCGCGCGTCAAATTCTGCGTCATATAATTGTACACCCCCTGGGTCCAGTCGCGCGCGTTCTGTGGAAACAGGTTCCAGCATCATTTGCGACGCAAAGTGCCGATTTCCAACCGCATTGCGCAAATCATCAATACGTGACGGCGAAAATAATTCCGGCCACGCAGACGCACCTGTGTCGTCAACAATCGGAATTTTCAGCATTTTATATCCATGCAAAAAAGGCGTTGAAAACGTAATTTTTTTAGATACTATATTGGACATGAACTTTACCCCTGGCGTTTTACCACATAATTTAGAGGCCGAACAGGCCGTCCTGGCTGCGGTATTGATGAACAACCGTGCATTGGAACGCGTTTCTGAATTTCTGAAACCAGAAGATTTTTCGCACCCTGCGCACCAGGAAATATATAAATTGGCCGAACGTCAATTTGCGGCCGGTATTCCGTTTGATATTATTACGGCGAAAAATTACCTGGAACAACAGGGCGTACTGGAATCTGTTGGTGGCGTTGATTATTTGACCCAGTTGGCCGGGGCCGGCGCGACGGTTGTCAACGTTGAACAATATGCACGCATCGTCCACGAAACCGCACTGCGTCGCGAACTAATCCAGTTGGGCCAATCAATCACAGAAAAGGCTTTTGTTGAAGACCTGGATTCCCCTGTTTCTGCCCAGATAGAAATTGCCGAACAACAATTATTTAATCTGGCGTCTGTGGGCGAAACCCGACGCGAGGTGACGCCAATCGCAACCGCATTGGCCGGCGCATTAAAAGAGGCCGAGATTGCATACAAGGCCGACGGTAAATTGTCTGGTCTGACCACGGGGCTGAACGCGCTGGATAAATCCATCAGCGGTCTGCACCACAGTGATTTGATTATTATCGCAGGTCGTCCGGCGATGGGTAAAACAACGCTGGCAATGAACATTGCATTTAATGCCGCGAACGCAATTTTATCGGGTCGCGCAAACGAACAATACAAAGGCGCGGTCGTATTTTTCAGCCTGGAAATGTCCCAGGAACAGTTGGCGACACGTGTATTATCATCTCAGTCCAAGATTTCGGCCACGTCTATGCGCGAAGGGTCATTTTCTGACGAAGAATTTTTAAAGATGTCACAATACGCATCGGCCATCAGTCGCGTGCCACTGTTTATTGATGACACGCCTGGTATGTCGGTGCCAATGATGCGCACACGCGCACGTCGTCTGGCACGTAAAAGTGGCGGAATCGCATTGATTGTGGTTGACTATCTGCAACTGATGACTGCGCCGGGTGGTCGCAAAAGCGATAATCGCGTCCAGGAAATTTCTGAAATCACACGTGGTCTGAAAATGCTGGCCAAGGAATTAAATGTGCCGGTCATCGCCCTGTCCCAGTTATCGCGCAGTGTTGAAAATCGTGACGACAAACGACCCCAGTTGGCAGACTTGCGTGAATCTGGTTCTATTGAACAGGACGCGGACATTGTTATGTTCACATACCGCGAAGAATATTATCTGGACAACCGCGATCCGTCCCAACGCATTTCTGGCAACACCAACGAAAAGATTCAAGAAACGTATCAAAAACGTCTGGAACGCGCCCGGGGCAAGGCTGACATTATCATCGGCAAAAACCGTCACGGTCGCCCTGAAACGGTTCGGACTGCGTTTTTCGGCGATTACAGTTTGTTTGACAATCTGGACGAAATGGACGCGCGTGGCGAAAATGATTTTGCCCAAACACCGAAATCCCAGCCAAATCCTGATGTTGACAACGCAGGCGCATTTGAACAAATTGACGCATCGGCAATACCTGACGATATGGACTTATAATTATTTTACTTGCGGCGCGCGCAAAAATTGACTAATATTTTGTCAAGAAATACCCAAGTGCAGGAGTTTTGCCATGGCCCAAGAAGAAATCATTTTTCCAAATAATATCCGTAATATCCGTCTGAGTGCCGGAATGAAAATGACCGAACTGGCACGCCAGTCGCACCTGTCCCTGTCGGCTGTATCCAAAATTGAAAAGGGTGTGCGCCGTCTGAACCAGAAACAGTTGCTGAACATTTGCAATATTTTGGGTTGCAAATTATCTGATATTTTCATCAAAGAAGATGACGCCGTCGCTGACCAGTGGCAAAGTGAAATCAAACGTCGTCTGAACGACAACGAAGACAGCGGCCTGAAAATATTCGGCAGTGGCCTGCGCAAGATTCGCCAACAAACCGGCAAAACCATCGCCCAGGCGGCCCAAGATGCCGGTATGACCCTGTCTGTCTATCACAAGATAGAGGTTGGACAACGCGAAATTTACCAAAATGAAATTGAACCATTGGCCAAATCCTTTGCGATGAGTGCCGAAAAATTATTTGATAAAATCGCCACATTGTATAAATCAGGCGAATTAAACAAACAAATAAACAAGGTCAAAGAACGCGTAAAATCCGTTCTGATTCCTGACAACCCGGCATCTGGGATTGATATGCACGGCGGACTGTATGGCGCAAAATTATATGACAGTGCGCGCAAAAAACTGGTTCCTGTGTTTGGCACACCGTCCGGCAAATCAATTATGTTCAAGAAATCTGATGAAACAATGATTGTTGCCCCAATGCCCCTAGAAGGACGCAGCGGAATATACGCCGTTATGCCAAATTCAAAACGTATGGCCGGTTTTATCCCTGAACATTCGTATGTATTTGCCGACGCAACCCAGACACCGGCCGTTGGTGATTTGGCGGTTTGCATTGACAGTGATTTTTCATCTTTGTCATCTGATGCGGTCGCAACCGCCCAGATTGTCAGTGTCCGCCAGGATTCCCGTGGCAAGGTGTATGGCCAAATTTCATCACCTGATGAAAAAATCATCGGCAAAACTATGCACAAGGTCATTATGATTGTTATGGAATAATCACCCAGCAAGAGAGAGAGAATATGAAAGCCAAAGCCAGCATAACCGCACAAAAGTTATTAAACCTGTATCGCCAAGAACATGTTATAATTGGCGGTTGGGCATCTGTAAACCCTGTCTTTGTAGCCGAAGCCGACGATGACGTTATCCGCGAACTGCGCGCATTGCCAACGGGCAAAATGCTGATTCAGCACATTGAAAATCTGCGCAGTGGCCGCACCCAAATGGATACCATTGAACGCGGATTATTACCATACGGCGGACAAATGACCGAAACGGTTGTCACGGTGCCACTGACCCAGGACGAATGGCGCGAACTGGAAAATGGTATCAATTCGTTTGTGCCTGATGAAAATGGCCTGAAACAAATCCAGCAATTGGACGTTATACGCAAATTTGGCGACGAATGGCCGGTGGCAATTCATTCGGCACTTGCCCAGAAACCCGAACTGTCATCAAAATGGACCGTCATTACCAAAACATATCGCGCGTATTATCTGTGGCACGTTGCAACAGATATGCTGAACGAACCACTGTCTGAACGTGCGCGCGCGCAATTACAGGCCGATATGCCAGAATACGAAACGTATCTGCCGATGTTTGGCGACGCAGGCGACGCATTGCTGCACAAACTGCGCGCATTTATCAGCACACGCAACCCGATTGATACCGATAACGCGCCAAACGCACCGACGTCTATTTAATCGTCGTCTGTGCGGTAAATCGTGTCTGGGGTATGTGGTGTGCCGATATAAATCATTGTGCCACCGGGCGACAATATAAAATCCAATTCACGCAACCGTTCACGCAACTTTTCACGTTTATCTGGGGTATTGCTGGTATTTGGAACCTCTACGTCATCACAGATAATTAAATCTGCGCGCGCACCGGTGATATTACCGGCAACCCCGGCGCATACAACCGACGGTTCGCGCACGCCGATGGGACGATTTATCGTTATTCGGTCATTTGACCACGTTCGTCGCCCCGTCGGAATCATATCTGCACAGCGCGGATGATTTTCCAGAATATTACGAATATGCCCAACCATCCGCGATGACAATGTGCTTTCTGCGGATAAAATCAGAATACGCGATTCTGGGCGCAGCCCCAGGACGCACGCAGCAAAAATTCCAACGACGGTAGATTTGCCAGAATGCCGAAATGCCATCAACAAACCGCGATTTGGTGGCGACGTCCAAACGTCAACCAAGAATTTCATTATGCGCCGATGATGTTCAGGCGTCGTCATTCCCAGCAATGCGTTCCACTCGTCCATAAAATCCAGAAACGCCGTTGTCATCGCATTTTCAATTTGGTGTGACATCGCCCCACCCTTTTGCTATGCGACCAGACTGTCAAATTTATCCATCAGTTTTTTCAGTAAATTTGGTCTGGTTGTTTTTACCTGGCGCAATTTTTCCAATGACTTGCGTCGTTTTTCATCGTATGGCGCAGACGTTTCAGATTGCAGGCGACGCAACACGGCATCTTCGGTCATACCGCGATTTGACATTCCCGACGCGCCATATTTTGCGCGCTGGGCCGCCAGTGCTTTTTTCACCAGATTCGTTTTTGTTTTTTCATCTGCGGCCATATCCGCCAAGATTTTTTTGCGTGCAGTGCTGGCATCGCTTTTGCTTTTTTTATAGTCCAAGACATCTTGAACATCAGAAACCAGTTGTCCCATTTTTATCCCCTTTGCTTGATTTGTTAAACGGTATAGAACCCATACATCGTGACAGACATCACTGTGATATTGGACGCATCACACGATGTGATTTGCCACGGCCACGAAACGCACTGGCGCGTCCACCCCAATGTGTTGATTGAAACATCACCTGTGAACCCAGGATTTGTTTCTGTGTAAATTTCATCGGGCAATTTTGCACAAACGTTGTTTATCGTGATTGATTTTGTATCACTGACACGTGCAGTAATTTTGCGAATACGCGCATGCGACGCGTTATGCCCACTGCCCCGTAATGGAATCCCAGCGGCAGCGACGGCAAATTTATAATCTGGCGCATCACACAGTGCGCTGTGCGAAAACTGTTCCAGGTAATATTTATCATCGCGCGCAACAACAACAAATGTTTTGTCCGCAGATACCGCAACAGATTTGAATTCGCCATTTGTTTTATACTGTGACCACGCCGAAATCCCCAACGCCGTATTTTTATTCAGAACCGCCATATTGCCCGACGACATAACAACAAACAACTGGCGATTGGTGCTGTTATACGCAATATCCACCGGCGTCTGCATCAAATGCTTGGCATACGCGCACAGGTCGGTTGCGTTATAATGTTCGCCCAACTCGTCCAGGCTCAGTTCACGAATATCACGCATAGACGCGGCAACGAATACGGTCGCCCCTTCTATCTTTTGCGGTGGCAGATAACGCGACGACACACTGCCCACAGACGTGTGCTGTTTTATATCCACCGACGACGGGGTCAGTGGTTTATTCGCGATTGCCCATTCGCCAACCGTTGTCAAAATTTGCAGATTATCCGCACTGACAACCGTGCAAATCTGTTGTCGCTGGGCCGACAGCAATGTGATAAATATCGCCTGGTCGTCCAGCCCGGTTCCAACGTCAAAGTTATTGTGGCGACCGACCTGGGACAGCCATACCCCAGCAGGATAATCGCGCGCGCCACCAAAAACCAATCTGTCTTGGTGAAATGTGATACTGACCGGCCACCCACGACGCGCACTGAACGCGGCCTGACGCCAATCTGTCACCGGGCCAGACGGCAACGAAAACGTCCCGTTCGTATGGGCGGTTGCGCACTTTGTGTTGGTGACCGATGTTATTGTCCACTGGCGATTTAATACAAAGAACCGTCCGCCAATATCATCAGACGTCCAAAATGCCCGGTTCGTTGTAAATGTCGCATAGTTGTTGCCAGCGCTGTTTGCCGTGACACTTATTTCAATGCCGTCCGTATCATCAAATTTCACAAACGGAATATTTACAGACAAATCAGAATCGTTGCGCGAAAAGTTAAATAACGACAACGTAAATCCGTCTGCGTTTTTCTGTAATACACGCGGCTGGAAATCAGGGTGTACAAAAATCATCGTTCCAAAACGCTGGGCGTATTGCAGCGACGCAATCGCGTCTGTCGGCCACGGCGACGCAATATCTTGGATTTGTGTTGCGCCGGCAAAGACCAAGATATGCTCGTCTGTGATTGCCAACAAGTATTCTTGATTTGGCCCCACAGAAAACGGCACCAAACGCACAGACGCGTCCAGTTCGGCAATTTCTGTCAGGCCTGCGCGACGCGTTATTCCGCCCCCAGACATAACGTCCATATTCACCAGTTGCCCCAGTCCATTTAAATTATCGTGCGCATAGAATTCGCGCGAAATTTCGCCGTCTGCAAAAGAATTTTGGGTGTTTATAAAATTTGCCATTTTGTTCCCCACAGTTTGCTAAAATCGTGAATTTATCAGTGAAAAGTTTTCAATCTTTGACGGCGATGACGTTGTGCCATCAATAAATTTTGCCGTCTGTAATTCTGTTTCGTATAACGCTGCCAACATTCTGAACATCGCCTGGTCACCGGTCAGTGGCACACTGAATTCCATCGCCAGTTTTGTTGCCGCCACAGACACAAAATACCCAGGAAATTCGTCTGGGGCAATACGCGCCACCCCAATCACAGAAACAGTATCCGTTGGTGCAATAATTTTGTTTCCGATAACATTACCCACAGATTTAATCACACGCAGACATTCGGTTGGCAATACAAAATCCCCATCAGAATTTCTGACTAAATCAAACCGGCGACACGCAAATCGCCACGGATGAACCGCAATCAACGCATCTATGACTGGGTCAAACAGCGTGCGCCCCAGTTGTGCCGCCGCACTGTCGTCCATCAATGACTGAATTGGTTGTTCGCCCAGTTTTAACAACGCCATTGAACATAAATCTATTTTGGTTAACATTTCCGTTTTTCCTTGTGTCTAAAAAAATTATGGGGCGTTTTTATGCGCCCCAATTTATAAATCAGTAAAATTATCCCAACGCTGCCGTTGTGACTGTGCCAGACGCCACACTTATCGTCTTGATTGACGTTTTGTCTGACGCATTGATGATAACAATGTCGCCAGTATTCATCAGTGTGTTCACAGCATTAAAATAACCACTGGCGGTGATTGTTGCCAATGTCACATTTTCTGCATAGTGCCACAGCGTAAAGCCATTTGCGTATGCAATCACAGATAAATTTTTATTCTGAAAAGCCATCTATTTTTCCTTTGGTTATTTTTTATTCTGCGTCGGTGTCTTTGCATTTGATACGAACGATACCGTCGCCATCAATCAGAACTGCGCCCTGGGACATACTGTTGCTGATAAAGTGCGCTGCACGTTCACCGTGCCACGAAATATCCGTTTTAACTTCCTGGCCACAGGCGTGTCCGACACTGGACGCGTGATAAATAAAGCAATCACGTTTTGTCGCGTCAGACAACGGCAACGCGTTATACAGCACCCATGTAATTCCCAACCATTTCTTGGACGCGCCCCCAGAAATCAACGGCAAATCATTATTGCCGACATAATCTGCGGAAACGAATTCTGTGATTTTCAATAATTCGTTCCACTGATGCACGCCAACAACGGCAAAGCGACGACCATCGTCTGGAATATCTTTGCTGTTCAATGTTTCAACCGCTGACAAAATCAAATCCTTGCTCAGACCGGCCGAATAATCACCCACAGATGCACTGGCACCGTTCATCGCATTTACAATCAGTTCGTCGGTTTTTCGGCCCAACGCATACGCGCCTGCACTGGCCACAACACGGCGTTCATCAATATTGGTTTTCAATTCGTCCAACGCATCAACCCAATCACCGGCATAGTAATCTTGCAGAACGCATTCAACCGGTTCGTGATTCAGATTCATAACTGGCACAATGCCGTGACGTGATTTTGTCGCCGCAGTGCCACGTCCAACCTTTTGGAACGTTGTTGATGCACCGACAACACCTGATTTACTGCGCACAGTTCCGCGCAATTTTGTGCCCATTTGCTGATATGCCAAATGGACATCTGCTTCAAATTGTTTTACAAAAACTTGGTCTATGGAAACAGACATTATTTTTCCCCTTGGTTAAAATTTCTTGGTTATGGCGCAATAAATTGCGTCAAAAAATTTCATCACACGGTTATGCGCCGACGCGCGCCGCAATGAAATACAAAACCGGGTTCCAATAAATTCGGAATTATCCGTAAAAAAAAATTTCAGTCGCACCGATAAGATACGACTGATACTTTTTTCAAATACAAACCCCACCAAACGGTGGGGAAAATATTATTTTTTCTTGGCTGCTGGTTTCTTTGCAACTGGCTTTTTAGCAGGTGCTTTTTTCGCAACAACTTTTTTTGCAGCAGGTTTTTTTACCGCTACTTTTTTAGCAACAGGTTTTTTTGCTGCAACTTTTTTTGCAACTGGTTTCGCTGCTGGTTTCTTTGCAACAACTTTTTTTGCTGCTGGCTTTTTAACCGCTACTTTTTTAGCAACTGGTTTTTTCGCCGCTACTTTCTTTGCAGCTGGTTTTGCTGCTGGTTTCTTTGCAGCAGGTTTTGCCGCTGGTTTTTTTGCCGCTGGTTTCGCAGCAGGTTTTTTTGCAGCAACTTTTTTCGCTGCTGGCTTCAAGAATGTGAATGCCATTCTTCTCTCCTTTTTACTTTTTGGATAGAACAAATTTTTTTGTTCTTACTTTGTATTTTATACGAAACATAAAACAGAGTAAAGAAGAAAGTGCATTTTTTTATCACGAATATAATTTTTTAAATCCATTTTCTATTTTTCTGACGTATTCAACATCGTGATCACGCCAATATTTTGGATTACGCATCATACGTCGCAAATCATTATCAGATAAATTTACATCATCACCATCGGCGGTTTGAACGTCTGGTTCCATTGATTGCATCATTCTGTATATGCCTTGGATTCCCTGGGGTGTAGCGCACAACGCATCAAACGCATCACGTGGTAAAAACTTTTCACCAAACGCGTTTATCTGTTTAATTGCTTCGTTCATTTTATCTGTTCCACCAAAGAAATTTTTCAGTTCAGAAATTGCTGCGGCTTCGTTTTGTTGTGCGAACAAATCAGTTATCACTGGTGATAAAAATTCTTGGGCAATGTCATAAATTTTTGTGACCTGAGACGACGTCAACCCAATTTCAAAAAATTTTGCGCGTAAATTTTCATCATCAAACAAATCATTTTTCGGATATTCATCGGCGGCATTTGGCACGCCAATCGCGCGTCTGAAACGATTGCGCGTATCATCATCGGCATCATCAGACGGCACACTTATCATCGTTCCGATTTTCTTTTCCAGTGCAGAATACGATTTTATCAACGCATCAGCGTTTAATGTTCCGTCGTCATTTTGAAATTTTTCAGGAATTTTTTCCATTTTCATTTTCCTTTGTTTTGATTATTTGATTTGCGAATAAAATAAATTCCACCCAACGTGAACAATGCCTGGCACAGAACAAACACATCACTGTCGCCGACCAAATACGCCGCAATCGCAGACATTGCGCCAACTGCTGACATAATGTGTGTGCGCCTGTCTGCCAGCCAGCCACCACGAATAATTTTTTGCATATTCATTTTTAATCCTGTAAATAAAACAGTATTCCATCAACATCGGCGATATAGCCACGCGACATCGCCCACTGTGGCATTTCATCTGTGCGATGAAAACGTGTCGCGCCAAAGCACGAATCGCCCAGGTTTCCACGCAACATTCGTCGCGCCACACGCAAACACATTTGAAATGCACGCGAATCCGGGGCAACGCCCAATAATTTATGTCGCGCGTTATCTGGGCATAGCGATGGGAACAACGTGGCATCGTTTATAATTACATCTGGGGCAACGCCGGTGGCACGTGATATATTCGCTATCATTGACGTGAACGCTTCTGTCACAGACAATGATGTTGCACCTGTCTCGGCATAAACAACGCGCGCGATTTTATATGCCGCGCCCTGTGACGCATCTGGATTTTTTATCAGTTCAAGTTGCATATTTTCCTATCCTGTTGTTTGACGTTTTCGGAAATAAAAAAAACCGCGTGATTTACGCGGTCAAAAAATAAAAAAATCCGCACCAAGCGCGGACAGAATCTTTACTGTTGATGTTTATTATAATATCACAAATCACATAAAAAGTCAAGCGCACATTTTATCATCACGTCACACGCCCCAGAATTCGGGCATTTATTACATACTGATTTCGTCACCGTATGCCAATAAATATTGCGTTCCGCGCCGCAAGACCAGCGCACCAGATTCATTTATTCCAATCAATTCTACGTTTTCACCACGATAACGCACAACCTTGTTCAATGCCGTCGCCAGTTCCATCCACCGCGCACGCACCGTGGCAAAATCTGTTCGCATCCATTTGTCCAGATTGCGCATCAAACGATTTAATAAATCCGTCCGTTCTATGTCGGCATAGCGTTCCAATTTAGTCGTCTGGTATTCAGGCACCGTTGGATTAGATTTGATATTTATTCCAATGCCAACAACCACAAACGCACCGGCATATTCAATCAAGACCCCACAAACCTTGGCACCGTCAATCAGAATATCGTTCGGCCATTTAATTGTTGGACGCACCCCAAATGAAATCATCGTTTCGGCAATCGCAACCGCCACAACATACGCCAGGCGTGGGTCGCGATTTTCAGACGCAAAAATAAAACTGGCATACAAATTACCGTGATGCGAAACCCATGTCCGACGATACCGACCACGACCTGCCGATTGTGCCTGGGCAACGACAACGGTGTGTCCACGCGCCGCACCACGCGCAATCAAATCCAGCGCGTATGTCTGGGTACTGGGGATTTTATCAAACGAAATCAGTTTATACCCGGCCAATTTTATACACCCCGTTGATGTTTTTAATCAAATCGTGTCCATATACCCGGCGCAGTTGATATATCGCCGTGTCAACCGTATGGGTTGTTGCGCGTGGCGAATACCCCAGTGCCGCACGCAGTTGCGTGCCGGTCATACCGCCACTTTTCTGTAATAAAACGATTATTTGGCGTTGCAGCGGTGCCAACGTCACATTATGTCCGAACACCGATTGAATAATATTTGTATTATCCATCGCCGCCAGTATCAAGGACTTTAATTCCAATGGACTGCAATGATTTGGGACATTTATTTCATCAAAATTGACCGTTGCAATATCAGGCGCATCTACCACCACCGCATTTAAATCGGCCAGCACCGAACGCCACACCGCATCGCCAGAATAGATTTTGATTCCAGTCAACATACAATCAGGATAATAGATGAAATTATTCATGTCCAGGGAAAAAGACCGCGCGACGCGCGGTCAAAATTGTATCCAATAAAACAAATCTGTTATTCGCGACTGGTATCACGTGGGTCAATAAACTTGGTAAAATCGCCGATATTTGCACCCGTTGACGATAAAATTTTGGAAATGCTGTTTGTTGACGGCCAGCGTGGTTGTCCTTCGCGGGACCAACGCTTGCTGCGGTTAAATGTGGTTGGGTCCAGTCCACTGCACTTTGCCAACCCAGAACACGACATACCGTGTTCATCAGCGAATCGTTCTATTGCGCGCCATACATCTTCGTGTGTCATGATTATCTCCTCTGGTTATGTCATAGGGTCAATCCTATACCGTGATTTTATTCCACGTTTCCCAGACCAGCAACAAGCACGATTTCCTAGGATTATCAACACGTTAGGCAATAAATCCCGTTGGCATAAAAACCTATGAAAAATTGTCGCAAAATTTTTTTGACAAAAAATATTGACAAATAACAAAAAATGTATTACATTTCGATTCGTCAAAGGGGGCAACCCCAAAGACAGGGGTTCAGGGATTCAGACTCCCTCCTACATTCTCTCTCCTCTGGACTCTGGGCCCCACCCAATTTGACAGTTTAGAATGCCCATTTCTTTTTCTCCTTTCCTTCCTTTCGGGGCATTCGGAAACACCGCCGGACGAAACTGGCGGCGTTTTTCTTTTATTGATTTGTGCGATGATTTATTTTTCAAATACAGCAAACAGTTCCCAGTGCGCGCTGCCCACAAATTGGTCCACAGGAATCAGTTTACGAACGGCGTATCCGCCATCGGTCAACACGCGCGCGTCACGCATAAATGTTTGCGGATTACAAGACACATAAATAACACGGGCAACGTCTGACTTTACAATTTCTTGGCATTGTGCAAATGCGCCAGCACGCGGCGGATCCATCACCACACAATCGTATGTGCGCAACATTCCGACCGTCAATGGGTGCGTAAATAAATCGCGACGCGCCCCAGTGCCAACAATATCAAATCCATCGGCATTTAATGCAAATGTAAAGTTTCCCAGTCCACAAAACAAATCGGCCACACGGTGCGCGCCATCGGCCGCTGCGACAACCATACGGCGTAATTCATCGGCACTGGCAATCGTCGGCTGCAAGAACGCCCCTGATGGATACGGGACCGCGTGGCCGTCAAAACTGACCATCGGGGTTGCACGCATAACAATCGCACGCCCGTTCCACGTGACGCGAATCACCGACGACGGCAATGCGTCAACCGCATTACGAAATCCGGCTGAAAAATATGGAACATTTGACGTAATCGCAATATCCAATCCGTTATCGCACCACGTCACCAGGCACGCCCCTGCCCCGTCCCACGGCAAAGACGCCAACGCCGGCACGATGCTATTTATTTCTGGCACTAAATTCGGACACGACCGCACAGGAACAATATCTTTGGCACGCGCAGCATAAAAACCAAACCCACCACCTGCAAATGCAAAATCTGCGCGGCGACGCTGACCGGCCGGCGTCCAGACCGGCGCGCCAGTGGGTGCAACATTGCGCAACAGTGCCAATTTCTGGTCACGATAATCAGGTGCAGAAAAATCAAATTTGCACCCACCACACACACCAAAAAAAGGACAGGTTTTCATCTGTGACCTTTTGCCTAGAAATTCAAACGCACACCGGCACGGAACTGGTGCGCGGTTGGCGCATAATCAGGCACTGCGTCAAATTCAGGTTTCAGCATATACAGATAGCGATACCCCAGGTCAACCGTAAAATATTCCCCCAGTTCAAATCCAACACCGGCCAAGGCTGAAAAAACACCGCTGATTTTTCTGCCCAGGTGCGCGTCATCAGATGAATTCCACGACAAACCTGCGCCTGCGCCGACATACGGGACAATGTGCTGGCTGGCAAATACGCGATACAGACTGTCAATGCGTGCATCAAATATTGCGTTTAACATCGCAGTATCGCCTGTCATTTTAAACGCGTTCCAATGCGCGTCTGTGCGGATATAATTCGCCTCAACACGAAATGTGTCCACCGGACGAACGCCGGCGACCACTTCAAACGACGACGTGTTCTTGCCAGAAATATGCGTCATATCATCAGACGTATAATTTCCCCACATTGAAAAATTATACATTCCACCAACATAGAAACGATGAACGCGTGCAAACGCTTCGTCATCGTTGCCAGAGATTTCACTGGCCGGGACAACAACCTGTTGCACGCGATACGGAATTGCCGCGTTCGCCGCAAATGGCAACATACACATAAAACAGAATAATAATTTAGTCTTCATATTTTCCACCCATATCAGAAATTCACACGAAACGACGCCATAACGTCACTGATACTGTTTGCGCCACCGTGACGCGTATCCCAGCCGAATCCATCGCCAATCATCAGGCGGTATTGATACATAACATCAACCCCGATTAAATCAGTCAACATTATGTTAAACCCGGCCGCTGCACGTGGCGCAGCAATAACAAATCCGTCGGCACCACGCGCGCCTTCAAACTGATACTGGCCCAAACCGGCACCAACACCAATAAACGGCACAAATGTGCGACGACGTGTGACGTCACCCGTCTGGACATAACGACGTGCCAAATCAAAATACAACATCGTCCCAACCGTGTGATACGTCGCCTGGACATCGTCCAGGTCAGAAAATTCAAACGTTGATTCCTGGAAATCAAATTCGCCACGCACGAACGACGACAAATTCCACCCCAGTCCGATTTGTGTTGACCAACTGCCACTGCTTTTATATTTATGATTGTTGAATTTCGCCTGGTCTGTTGCGAACCCCAGGTTTAATCCTGCGCCGGCGCGAACATACATCGTCGTCGGAATAAACATACGAATATCAGGATTGTTCACCGCGCCGACCGTCTGGTACACATCTGCGCCCAGTTCACCCGGGGCAACATCTGGGATAACGTCCACATTTGCGCGCGCACTGATTAAATCCAGTCCTTCGCCCACTTCGGCTTTGAATTGTTTATCACTGTATCCGGCCATTGCCACCGACGGCAATATAATCGCCAGAATTCCAAAATATGATATTTTTCTCATCAAACTGTACCCATTTACTTTTTGCTTTAAAAAAATTTTATCATAAATTGCAACTTGATTCCAGCCCCTTTTATGCGTATGATTTAACACATGAACAAAAATTCAGACAAAAAAATTGCCCTGGTGGCAGGGGCGTTGGCCCTGCCGTTTTTTACGCGCGACGCATTACGACGCGCGGGCTGGGACGTATATATCGTCGGGCTGAAAAATTTTGTTGACCCAAAATTAAATCCTGACATTACCGTTCGTCTGGGTGGGGCGTGGCCTGCAATTCGCCAATTCCGCCGTCGTGGGATTCGCAAACTGACATTTGTTGGCGCGCTGGGGCATCCGAATTTTGCCGATATACGACCAGATTGGTGGTCATTCGGATTATTGCTAAGCATTATGAAACATCAACGTGGATACGATTCTATGGGGGTTGCATTGAACAAGGCACTTGAAAAACGCGGATTTGAAATCGTCGCCGCCCAGGATGCGGCACCAGAACTGGCATTTGAAACCGCTGGGATAAAGACTAAAACAAAACCCAGCAAGTCAGACGCACGCGATATTGAACGCGCGATTGACGTTTCACATACGATTGGCGCGGCCGACATTGGCGCGTCTGTTGTCGTTGACAAACAGGTCATCGCGGTTGAGGCTGCCGAAGGCACCGCAAAAATGTTGGACCGCGTGGTTGATATGCGCAAAAACAAACGTCGCGCCAGTGGCGTATTTGCAAAGATGACCAAACCTGGCCAGGATTTGCGTATTGATATTCCGGCGATTGGCGTTGACACTGTGCGCGCAGTCGCGGCGGCACACCTGCGCGGAATTATTGTAAATGCAAAAACGTGTTTTGTTGTTGACAAAGCGGCCACTATTCGTGCCGCCAACGATGCAAAAATATTTATCGTTGCAGTGGAATAAAAAAACGGGGCGTTGCCCCGTTTTTTATTTAACAATATCTTGGACCGTCACCTTGAATACGACGGACTGGCCTGCCAGTTCTGGGTAATAATTTTCTGGGAATGTGATATTGATGTCACGTGTTTCGCCACGCGCCATACCAACAACCTGTTCTTCAAACTCTGGGACGAATTGACCACTGCCCAATGTCAGTTTATACCCAGTGGCCGTGCCACCATCAAACTGGACCCCATCTTTGAATCCGGCAAAGTCAATTACAACTGTGTCGCCATTTTTCGCAACATCATCTGCATTGCTGTCGCACGCGCCCAACAACATCGCACCGGCCATTGCCGCCGCAGACATAATTTTTTTCATTACTGCTTTCCTTTGGCTGTTAGTTATTATACACACATCTGAAACCGTATTCGCGCATAGTGACGCCTTCGGCCTCTATTCTATAATCAAAGAACGGGGTTGGGCGCATCACATCAAACGACGGGCGGTCATACACCATAACAATACTGTCGGCATTACGGCCACATACGCGTTTCATTTCATAGTCCGCGACGTGTCCCAATATTTCACGGGCGTCGCCATCAATATCCATACCGTCGGCATTCTGCACCAGGCGCAGGCGCATTTCACGCATATCGGTATTGCCCAGCAAAATCTGGACCCGAACCATTGCGCCCTTGTATTCCTGCCACCGGGTTTCCATACGTGACGTTTTCCATTTATTATTAGACTGTTCCTTTTCGGCCGCAGTTTTCGGTTTGTATGAATCAATATTAGAATACTGATTATCAGACTGCATAAACGTGCTGGTCCGTTCGTTGTATAACGGTGCGTCGGCCCCACCATTGGCAAAGTCTGTTTCATTGTATGGCGCGTCAGTATTCGTGGCACAACCGCCCAGAATCAACGCACCGCAAATCATACACAGCAAGGATTTTTTCATACTTTATCTCTCTTGTTTTTTTTAATTTTATCAAATAATCCTTTTTGATTCAAGGGCGGATTTATGATAAAATAATCTTGTAATGTCAAACATAGTTCTGGATTCTTTGCTGAAACCATTGGCGGAATTTTATCGTCCGTCATTTGTTGAAGAAATCGCAATCAACCACGCCGGCCAGGTGTGGATGCGATTGCACGGCGCGCGCGTGCCGTGGGTTGCGTATGATGCACCAATATTGTCAAAGCAGTATTTGGTGGATTTAATTCACACGGTGGCAAACATCTATGAACGGCCATTTGACCCGATTCATGGGATTCCTGTTGTCTATGCGACATTGCCCGGCAATCATCGTTTTACCGCCATCGCTGGTCCAAACGTCCAATACGACGAACGCGACATCACCGGTGGTGTGGCATTAAATATTCGCGGTGGTGGCGCACCAGATACATCGTTTGCAAACTATCACCTGGAACACGGCCGCGAATTGTTAAAGGTTAAACCACGTGAAAGCATACGTCCTGATGACCCGTATGACCGATTGATGTCTGCCATCAATGACGGCAGTCCTATTTTGGTCAGTGGCGCAACCGCAACCGGTAAAACCACGTTTTTGAATCACATGTTGACCCTGATTGACCCGAACAGCCGCGTTATCACGGTTGAAGACGCGCGTGAAATTCGTGTCCCCCAGGCAAATCGTGTGCATTTTATCTTGTCAAGAACGGAACAATCTAATAACTTTAACTATGCGCGATTACTGGACTTGGTTGTGCGTATGACGCCTGACGTAATTATTGGTGGTGAAATTTCAACTGATAATGCGGCGGTGCTGTGGGAAATGTTGGGGACGGGACACGACCATTTTTATACGACAATCCACGCCGAGAGTGCCGATGCCGCCTATGCCGCATTTGCAGACCGTATTCTGCACACCCAGCCGGCGTATGACCGCACAGATTTAATCGCAGAAATGAAGAAAAAGATTCGTGTTGTCCAACTGTCGCGCGACGGCGCATTGCGTGCCGTGACCGAGGTTGTATAGCACCCTAACAAACAAAAAACACAAGGAGAACAACAATGATACGCGAAGACGAAATCGTAGTATATCCAGATATGAACAAATCTGACAAAGAAATCAAAGAACAACTGGAAAAAAATCACCAGGCAAAAATGCGTCACGCAGAACGCAAAGAACGCGAAGCACTGGAAAAAACAACCCTGTTGGATCATTTCTTGAACGGTGTTGATCGTGTAAAGCGCGCATTTGGTGGCAAGAAAAACGCCAATCAAATCAAAAAAACGAACGACAGACAACGTTAATAAAAACGCGCCCTGTGGCGCGTTTTTTTCATTACATAAAGTTTTGCGGATTTACATCAACCTTGACCCGCATATTTGCCGGCTGTTTAATTGCGCGCAACCAATGCGCCACAACCGGTTGTAACAATGTCGTCGGTCCACCCATAACCAAAAACCGCATACGATACCAGTTTCTGATTTGATATACCCCTGCGGCGATTGGCCCCATTATTTTGACCCCGGGCGCACGCGGTGCCGCCGCCGCCAACCCAGCACAATATTTTTTCAACGTATCTTCGCGTTGACATTCAACAATCACCGCAATCAGTTGCCCAAATGGTGGCATTTTTGCAGACTGGCGTGACGCCATATCGGCCGCCATAAACGCATCACGGTCACCGGCGCATATCGCGCATAACACAGGATGCTGGGGCTGGTATGTTTGCAACAACACGCGTCCAGGAAATTCGCCACGACCGGCACGACCGGCAACCTGGAACAACTGTTGAAACGTGTGTTCGGCGGCACGGAAATCCGTTCCGAACAATCCCATATCGGCGTCAACCACCCCCACCAATGTCAGGTTTGGAAAATGATGTCCTTTGGCCAAGATTTGCGTTCCGATAACAATATCAATTTCACCGCTTTCCATTTTTGCAACAATGCGTTCCAGCGATTGACGCGTTGAAATTGTATCACTGGACACCAGCGCAACCCGTGCCGATGGGAAACGCACAGACACCTCTTCGGCGATTTTTTCCAATCCTGCGCCACGCATAGACACGTCGCCCCCACAATCAGGACACTTGGTCGGCATCGGCGCCGTTCGCCCACACATGTGGCACAGCAATTTGCCAACCGCGCGATGATACGTCATACCAACACTGCAATCAGGACAGCCGGCAACCCAGCCACATTTTTTACACTGGACAATCGGGGCAAATCCACGACGATTTATAAACAACATTACCTGGCGATGCGCCGCGATTGTATCTGAAATCGCATTGCACAGTGGCACCGACAAAAACCCATTATTCAGCACATCTGAAACCTGGTACGGTTCAGGCCGATTTTCACGCAAATCAATCGTTTCTATTTTCGGTAATTGCGCGCCACCGACCCGTGACGTCAGACGCAACACCTGGTATTTGCCAGACGCCACATTTTGCAACGTTTCTGCCGATGGCGTCGCACTGGCCAGGACAACAGGAAACCCAGCAATTTTTCCACGCAACACCGCCATATCGCGCGCGTGATAATTTCCCATATCTTCTTGTTTATATGACGTGTCGTGTTCTTCGTCCACGACAATCAACCCCAGATTTTGCCAGGGCAAGAATAACGCACTGCGCGTGCCGACGACCATACGGATTTCCCCACGCAACACACCACGCCAAATCTCGCGCCGACGGGCGGCAGTTAAATTACTGTGCCACACAACAGGCGCGGCCCCAAATCGTGCCGCAAAGCGATGCATAAACTGTGCCGTCAATGCGATTTCAGGCATCATCAGCAACACAGACCCACCACGTGAATACGCGCGCCACGCGGCGTCAAAATACACCTGGGTTTTACCACTGCCAGTAATGCCGTCCAACAGATGCACCGAAAAACCGCCCCTGTCAATCGCCGCACCAATAACATCTGCGGCCGATTGCTGTTCTGGGTTTAATACGATATTGCCACAATCGTGATATTCCGGGCTGTTGTATTCTGTGGGGCGCGCCCGTTGTTCTTTTGGTACCAGAATGCCACTTGAAATCATCGTTCGCACAACAGACGGACTGACCCGTGCAATGTTTTGCACATCTGTGGCCGACATAGGTTCGTTATCATTTGACGCAAACGCGTCTGCGACCGCCTGGCGCGACGCGGTCATACGCACCGCGTCCGTGATATTTAAGCCATACAGTTGTTCCATTTTAGGTGGCGAAAACGCATCTGGCACATTTACAATCAGTCGCAATACCGCCCCAGGCGTCATCAATGTCCACCCAGACATTTTTGCAATCCACTGTAAATCTGTAATCGCCAGGCGTGCGTCATATACCGCCGATACATCTTTGATTTTTTCCGCCGGCAACCCAGAATCACCAAATCCCCACACCACACCAATATACGGCCGATTCATAACGCGACACGCCACAAACTGTCCCAATGTGGCCGGCCCAGTCAGCCGATAATCATATCCAGCATTTACAACATTTGGTATTAAAACTTTGACGACGTCGCCTGCTTTGAACATAGTGACAAAATACTTGTTTTTTTTCTTTTTTTCAATACCATTTATTATAATTTTTAATTATGTGGGGAATATATGTGGAAACAGTTTTTCGAAATTTGTGATTTTTTATGCAATTTAATTCCAGACTCGCACGTACGTCGTCGCATTCGGAAAAAGCAACTGTTTGACTGGCGCACAAAATACAACGCCCTGCGCGCGGCGTGTCCGGAACTAAAATTCAAACACGTCAAGATGATAAAGGGCGGTTGGAACATTGGTTTTATCGTTGACCATAAATATGTTTTCAAAACACGTAAATTCTTCAAGGCCGACGTTCCCGCTGAACGTATAATGCGCGAAAAACGTATTACTGACGCATTTGAAAATATTTCACCCCTGCGTATTCCAAAAATTGAAATTATTCACGCTGGGAAATACACATTTTATAAATACAATTTTATTCCTGGGAAAAATTTAAACACGTGTTCTGCGCGCACAATTAAAAAAAATGCGTGGCGTTGGGGCGCACAACTGGCTGGATTTATCAACGCAGTGCATAACGCACGTCCGAACGAAATTCGCGATATGCAGCGTGGCGACGGCGACGGCTGGAATCATAATGACATCTGCAATAATATTATTATAAATCCAAAAACATTGGACATTGTCGGTCTGATTGATTGGGAATACGCTGGCTGGGGTCGGCTGGAAACAGAATTTAATAACTGCACCGCGTTTTCAAAAAAGATGCGCGCATCTGATATTCTGATTGCGATACAGTCTGAATATCAATCTATGCAGCCGGACCCAACGCCCGAAATCACAGAAAATCAGTGATGGGAATTTCTGGGCTGTCCAGAACCAGGTCGGCGGCGAATTGTGTCCGAAACCACGTCCGTTGCCGCTTTGCATATTGATTTGTTTTTGTAATCCAATTTTGAACACACACGTCCAAGTCAATTTCACCGCCCAGATACGCAGCAACCTGTGCTGCGCCAATCGCACGACGCACATCCCAGTGCGCGTCAATAATCGCACGTCCTTCGTCCAACGCGCCACCCAATAACATCTTGGGGATACGCATCGCGATACGCTGGCGCAGAACGTCCAATGGCGGATTGATTAAAATCTTGAACGCATCTGGGGCCACTGCACCAACACGGGGCGCAGATTGAAATTCTGTGATATGACGCCCAGTTGTCAAAAACACCTCTAGCGCACGGGCAACGCGCTGGGGGTCAGTGGCGGTAAAATTCGCCGGCAACATCGCACGGGCGGCATCAATATCTGTGGCAACCAATGCGCGCGCACGCCGACGTGCGTCATCAGAAACATCTGGCATTGGCGACATACCATTTACAATCGCGTTTATATAATATCCTGTGCCGCCAACAAAAATCGGTGTGCGTCCGGCATCACGCGCCGCGTCGTATGCACGTCGCGCCATATCCAGATAATCAGACACACTGATTTGTTCGGTCAACGGCAATACAGAAAACAGTTTATACGGCACGCCATCAATTTCATCGGCAATCGCACGTCCGGCAAACGGACTGGCCGAAATGTTTTCAATTCCGCGGTAAATCTGGACACTGTCACAGTTTATAATTGTGCCACCAACCGCGCACGCCAAACGGTGGGCAAAATCAGATTTGCCCGACGCAGTTGGCCCTGTGATGATGTATGACGAACGTTTCATTTTGTCTAAGTATAAAATTCCATTGTAATATTGTCAATCGCGCGCTATGATGAAAAACATATAACCGACAAAAAACGAAAGGAAGTAAGTATGTCAAAACTAAGAGTTGCTATAAACGGTTTCGGCCGCATTGGTCGCTTGGTATTGCGCGCTGCGCTGGAATCAAAGCGGGATGATATTGAATTTGTTGCTGTAAACGATTTGGCCCCGGCCGAACAGAACGCATACCTGTTGCAATATGATTCTGTGCATGGGAAATTACCAATGGACGTAAAACTGGACGGCCAGTATATCATCGTCGGCAACCAGAAAATCAAATGTCTGGCGGAAAAAGACCCGACAAAATTGCCTTGGCGCGAAATGAACGTTGACGTCGTTATGGAATGCACGGGTATCTTTACCGCCGCAGACAAGGCACGCGTTCACCTGGACGCTGGTGCGAAACGCGTTTTGGTATCCGCCCCATCGGCCGGCGCAGACGCCACAATCGTATATGGCGTGAACCAAGACACATTAAAACCAACC
Source organism: uncultured Rickettsiales bacterium (assembly GCA_900550565.1). Classification (GTDB taxonomy): domain Bacteria; phylum Pseudomonadota; class Alphaproteobacteria; order Rs-D84; family Rs-D84; genus Enterousia. The sequence continues at coordinate 56,181 of URSG01000001.1, forward strand.
GATATGATTGTTTCAAATGCGTCCTGCACAACGAACTGTCTGGCCCCTGTGGCGCGCGTTCTGGACGACACATTTGGCATTATATCGGGCTGGATGACAACTGTGCACGCATACACCGGCGACCAGCAATTACTGGATAAAAATCACAAGGATTTCCGTCGCGCCCGTGCCGCAAATCTGTCTATGATTCCAACCAGCACCGGTGCCGCCAAGGCGATTGGTCTGGTTCTGCCACGTTTGGCCGGCAAACTGGACGGTATGGCAATTCGCGTGCCGACCCCAGACGTATCAGTTGTTGAATTGGTTGTAAACCTGGAACGCGCCGCAACTGTTGACGCAGTGAACGACGCGATGCGCGCCGCTAAATCTGAAACATTTGGATATAACGAATTGCCGTTGGTTTCCATTGATTTCACACACGACGCACACAGTTCCATCTTTGACGCGGCCCAGACCAAGGTTTTGGGCGACAAACTGGTTCATGTGACCGCCTGGTATGACAACGAATGGGGATTTTCAAATCGTATGTGCGACACCGCCGTTGCGATGGGAAAATTGATAAAATAAAAAACGGGGCCTTGCCCCGTTTGTTATTTAGAGAGCAGAGTGTAGAGAGCAGAGAGCAAATTATTCTTGCAAAAAAATAACAGCCTTATTACAATATGTTGTGTCCTCGATAAAGAATTCGGGATACAAAATCCATTACAGGAGAAAAAAATGAATACTCACTTATTGACCCAACGTTACGTATATACCCCTACCACCAACAAGATAAAATACGTTTTATCCAGGAATACCGACAAAGACGCTGGCGTACATATGGATTGGGATCTGTATGATCGTTTAAACAATAAGAACCCAGAACCCGAATATCGCGGAACGATTGAGGTTCCAGCAAACGCCGAAACGGTGATATACGAATCACCAGAAGGAGAGCTGTACGAAATTCCAGTTTCTGACCTTATTGAAGCAGATGACGATAATGAAATTGAATACAAATCAAAACAGCGCACCCAATTTAAGTCACGCCATCAGACTAACAAGAAACACTTGAATTATAACGTCTTGATGGCCTCAACCCGGAACGCCATTTACCAACGATAGAACACAATCAAAAGGATAAACATCATGTTGAAAAACAAAGTCCTGACTCCGGAAATAATCGCATCGATTGACAACACAATCCGTTTGATGAAAGAATTGCACCTGGATAACGACCAGGATAAACGCCACATTGACGGACGAATTGCCGCACTGGAATGGATAAAAACAGGCCAAGGTGGCAAGATTATCGTGAACGTCCCCAAGGATATGCCCGATGCGGAATAAAAAAACAAACGCCCACACGGGCGTTTTTTTATACACAAAAATCAAAAAAACACCGCCGAAACGGCGATAAATTCTGGCGGGACCACGGGGTTGTAAATTTCCACCGCTGGGCGCGGCGGGCCCCTTTCGGCGCGTAAGACGCGAACGGCGCACATGTGTGCGTGCTTGTTCTTGCCAACTCTGCACACGAACCCTCTGCTCGGGTTCTCGCCCAGAATACTTCCGGGTTAAATAAAAAACACATCGTTTCCGATGTGTTTTTTACATCAGATTTAACCAGCCAAATAAAATTTTAATTTTATAAAAAAAAGACTTGCGTTTAGAATCCGAACAGTATAATATATGCCTTGCTCTGGGGTTGTAGCTCAGCTGGTTAGAGCGTCTGCCTGTCACGCAGAAGGTCGAGGGTTCGAGCCCCTTCAATCCCGCCAGATAAATAAAAAACACATCAGAAATGATGTGTTTTTTTATTTGGCCTGTTCGGGCATTTAATTGCCCTGTTGGGAATAAAAACATCTTGTCCGGCATTGCATTTATGTAAAATAATGGTATGGTAATAATCGTTTAAAACAAATCAAGGGAGAAAACATTATGACATTCAAAGCATTTACACTGGGCGTGTCATTGCTGGCACTGGCGGCATGTGGCGACAACGGTCAAAATCCGGAAAACCTACGTGGGGCGGCCTTTATCGCCAACGGCGACGGCACAAATATCACATTGTCATTTGACGAAAATGAAATGCGTTTCTATGGCCAGGTTGTAAATCTGTATAACGGTTCATACCGCGCATCGGGCGACCGTATAAAGTTTGACCAGGACGCAACGACACTGATGATGGGCCCAGCCGACGCAATGGACGCTGAACGCAACTATTTCCAGTTCTTGACCCAGGTTGAAAAGTATAACCTGAAAGACGGCACATTGGTATTGACCGCAAACGACGGCAAAACAATGACATTCAAACAGGTTTATGCCGACGCTGTGCCAAACGACACGGTTGTCACAGAAGAAACCGAAACAGTTGTTGTTGACGCACCGGTGGCAACCAAATAAAAAACAACGCAAAAATCCCCAGGACGCAATGATTGCGTCCTGGTTTTTATTTCCGCTTGACAATGTGCAATTTGCCAGTTATAATTTGCCAGCAATTTTTACCAGTTTTGGCCCCATCGTCTAATGGTTAGGACACCGCCCTTTCAAGGCGAGAATCCCGGTTCGAATCCGAGTGGGGCTGCCAAAATAATAAATGACCCAAACGGGTCATTTTTTATTTTGCCCCAAGTCCCACGAAGGATCCGCCAGAGTGCCAACGGCACGCATGGCGAATACGCAGATAAACAATTAGCAAACCCGCAAAAACGGATATGTTATATTAGAGTTTTTGCATGGCGTTTGATTATTGTTTATCAAGGTGGCGAGTGGGGCTGCCAAAATAAAATGACCACCATTTGGTGGTCTTTTTATTTTGTGAAGCACCCGGATGAGAACCGCAGGTTCGACACGATAGTTGGCAAGAACAAGCGCAACGCTTTGCGCGCCGTTCGCGCCTTACGTGTGGTGAGTGCAACGAACAATCCGAGTGGGGCTGCCAAAATAATAAATGACCCGAACGGGTCATTTTTTATTTTGGATTGCTTAAATTATATCAATCCTTCTTGATGCATCAATTCGGTGATGTATGTACCCCGGACACGTTTCAGACCGGCAGAACCGAGCATTTTCATAAACCACGGCATTTCTATGTCCGCCAGTTTCTTTTTATCGTTCAGGTAATACACACTGCGCATCAGGACGCGCACGTCAAAGCACGAACCGAATACTTCGGGCACGCCACGATCAACATTTAACAGGGTATATACTGCCTGCATTGCGGTACGAACCGAATATTCGGTTGTGAACACCGTATCGCGTTCTGTTTCGGCATAGTTTCCGATAAATGCGAAATTGACCGCCCCATTTGGCACAACCAGTGGCCGGTCGCCCAATGCACGTGGCATAAAGTATGTTGAAATAAACGGCATATGGCACGGGATTGTATGCGACGCGTTTTGCGCAATGTCGTCAATTTCGGCCATTGGGACGCCAATGTGATACAGCCATTCGGCGCACAGTTCCGCACCTGTGCAATCGGCGATTTTCTTTTTCACATAGTTTCCCGGTTTATCCGACAGCAATCCATACGTCCACACCACGATTTCGTTTTTCTTTTGCGCGCGAAAATGCGGCTGGCGCGAGATAGAAAATCCATACAGCCAGTTTGAATCGCGAATTGTGACCGGGCCGCTGGACACGATAGAACCGCTGTATGGGTCTTTTTTACAAATGCGTTTGATGTATGGCACAACGCGATCGTTGGTCAATGTGATTGTTGCCGACATAACCCAGTTTGCCACCGGTATGTTTTCACAGAACTTGTCCGGTCGCCCGAATTCAACATTTTGTGCCGCAATATTTTTCCACAAATCCCAACTGGGGCCAACACCGACGGGCTTTGGCGCGGGGGTATTGTTGTCGCCGTATGTGCTGTTTTCGGTAATAGAACCATTGGTAATAAACACCAAATCATCTGGCGACAGGTTGATTGTTTTCTTGCGACCGGCGTGCATCATTTCAATAGATTTGGCAACCTTGTGCGTGGCACCAGAATCAATCACAACATTTGTCACACGTGTGTCATAGTGGAACACAACCCCGCGCGCCGTCAGCCAGCGCACCAGTGGCGTTATCAATGATTCATATTGATTATATTTTGTAAATTTCAGTGCGGACATATCGGCCAAACTGCCCACATGGTGGATAAAGCGCAATATGTAACGACGCATTTCCATCGCACTGGACCAGCGTTCAAACGCAAACATCGTTGCCCAATACATCCAGAAATTTGACGCAAAGAATTCTTCGCTGAACACCTGGTCAATTTGGACGTCTTGCAATTTATCTTCGGGCGTCATGGCCAGGTCAACCAATTCACGAATTGCGCGCGGCGTCAGGGTCAATTTGCCATCGGTCGGAATTTGTTTGCCGCGATTTTCAATTATGCGCGTGTGTGAAAAACTGGGGTCGTCTTTGTTCAGCCAATAAAATTCATCCAACACCGATACATTTTCATCTTCCAGTGATGGGATTGAACGGAACAAATCCCACAGGGTTTCAAAATGCGCCTCCATTTCACGACCACCACGAATGATATAACCCAATTTTGGATTTTTTATACCGTCCATACTGCCGCCTGGGACGGACAGTTCTTCAAAAATCTGAATCTTTTTGCCAGACATTTTTGCGTCGCGAATCATAAACACCGCGGCCGCCAACCCGGCCAGTCCGCCACCAACAATATATGCCGATTTTTTATCTGCGCCGGCTGGTTTGCGCGCGTCGGCAAATGCCTCGTAATTGCCACTGCTGTGATACATAGTATTTCTCCTTTGCTGTATGTGTGGTTATTTTACGACATATGCCACGCGTACAACACAGGACAGAATACCGCACCATGACAAATATTTGACTATTTGTTGCGCGCTGGGTATAATACCAGTTATGAAAAAGGTGTTTATTGGATTTTTATTGATTGCGACAATGGCGGTCGCCGCATGTGGCGTAAAATCAGACTTGGAAAAACCTGACCCGTCATACCCACGCAATTATCCAGTATATTAAAAATCAAAAAAATGCGGGCGTGGCGAAACTGGTAGACGCGCTGGATTTAGGTTCCTGTGGGGCAACCCGTAAGAGTTCAAATCTCTTCGCCCGCACCAAAAATAAATATGCCCGTGGCGACTACGACGCAACGCGTCGTGCGGTTGCGCGACAGCCGCAACCAAACTGGTAGACGCGCTGGATTTAGGGGCCTGTCTGGGCAACCCGTAAGAGTTCAAATCTCTTTACCTGCACCAAAAATAAAAAAGACTTGCTTTCTGGTAATTTTTGGCATAAAATCGGCATCAGAATAATAAAAAGGTAATAAACATGGCATCTAAAAAAGGCAGCAAAGAAGTTGTAAAGCTGGAAAACAAGGAAACCGGCTATTTCTATACAACGACAAAAAATACAAAGTCTGAAAATACGGCTGGCAAAATGAAGTTTCGTAAATATGACCCAAAATTGCGCAAGCACGTGGTTATGACTGAAAATAAAATGCCTCACTAATCAAATCACCCCGATTGGGGTGTTTTTTTTGCGCGAAATGAATAATGTGTCCGCCAATGGCGCACCAAACCCTATCACTAAATCACTTTAAAAAATGCCCCAGTGGGGCATTTTTACTTTGTAAATTTACCGGTTCGTGGAAATCCCAACGGCACAGTCCGCCCCTGGGACGCGCGCTTGCCACGCCACGGTACCCAATCGTCCAGTTTTGTTGTTCCGCGTCCCGTTGTCCAACCAAAACCGTCCGCCGCATTAAAGAACATAACGTCCAGCACATACGTTCTGTCGGCGTTGTATTTCTGTAAAATTACGCCCTTGCCCCGGGTCATTTCAGGGATTTCATCGGCCCCAAATATCAACAGTTTGTCATTAGACCCAGACATCGCAATCGTATCGCCTGTGACCGGAACGCACATAATCGCCGGATTGGCCGCGTCGGTATTCATAACCTGTTTGCCGTTTTTCGTCTGGGCCAGGCAATTTTCGCCGGAAACAATAAACCCTGTGCCGTGCCGTCCGACCAACAAATATTTGGCCCCAGTATTCAGCACGAACGCACGCACGATATTTTCGTCCGCCCCAATATCCGCCATTAAACGAACAGATTCCCCGAATCCACGCGCCGACGGCAATTCGTTCGCCGCCAATGTGAACATTTTGCCCCCAGACGTGAACAGATTGATTTTATCCGTGGACATCGCGTGAAACGCGAATTGCAGTTCATCACCTTCTTTGAATTTCAAATCCAGACTGTTCAAATCCAGCGTTCCCTTGGCCGCGCGAATCCAACCCATCGCAGACAAGATTATGGTCAACGGTTCTTTTTCAATAAATTCGTCAGTATTTACAACGAGTTCTTCGGTCTGTTCCGCCCACGTTGTGCGACGACGCCCCAGCGCAGTCTTTTTATCATAACGTTTTTTAATGTCGGCAAACCAGGCCTTTAACTGGTCACGCTGCATCTGGTCAGACGCCAGCAATTCCTGCAACTGTTTCTGTTCCGCCAACAACGCCGCATCTTCGCGACGGATTTCCATTTCTTCTAATTTACGCAAACTGCGCAGGCGTGTGTTCAAAATCGCTTCTACCTGAACCTCGGTCAACTGGAATTCAGATACCAGAACAGATTTCGCGTCATCTTCGGTTCTGATGATTTCAATCACCCTGTCCAGATTCAGATACACAACCAACAAACCGCCCAGAATTTCCAACCGGCGTTCAATATTCCCCAAACGCCAATTCGTCCGACGAACCAGGACGTTTTTCTGGTGCGCGATAAATTCACGCAATACGTCGCCAATTCCCATCACGCGCGGCGCGCCATTTGAATCAATGACGTTAAAGTTCATATTAAACCGATATTCCAAATCGGTCATCGCGAACAGGTGCGCCATCATCTTGTCCAATGGGACATTGCGACTTTTTGGGGTAATTACAATACGAACGTCAGTTGTTGATTCATCAACAATATCGTCAACCAGTGGCAATTTGCGCGCATCAATCAGGCCGGCGATTTGTTCCACCAGTTTTGATTTCAGCAATCCATACGGGATTTCAGTGATAACCACCTGTTCTGCGCCACGGTCCAATTTTTCAATTTCCCAGCGCGCACGAATACGAAACGCCCCACGGCCAGTTTCATAGTTTTTAACAATCGTATCAAAATTATCAATCAATATGCCGCCCGTCGGGAAATCAGGCCCAATCATCTTCTTCATAATCTGGGCCGTTGTCGCGTCCGGTTTATCCACCACCAGGGTCAAGGCATCACAAACCTCGGCCACGTTGTGCGTCGGAATATTTGTCGCCATACCAACCGCGATACCCATACCGCCATTGGCCAGCAAATTTGGGAACGCCCCTGGCATAACCACAGGCTCGGTCGTTGTGCCGTCAAAATTCGGCATCATATCAACACTGTTTTCGTCAATGCCGTCCATAATCAGCATTGCCGCATCGGTCATCTTGGATTCAGTATAACGATACGCCGCCTGGGGGTCACCGTCAATATTACCAAAGTTTCCCTGGCCATCAATCAGCGGATACCGAACCGAAAAATCCTGGGCCAGACGCACCATCGCATCATAAACAGAACTGTCCCCATGGGGGTGATAGTGACCCAAAACGTCGCCGACCACCGTCGCGCATTTGCGGAACGCCGCCGCCGGCGACAGTTTCTGGCGCAACATAGAATACAAAATACGGCGATGTACAGGCTTTAACCCATCACGAACATCTGGCAATGCGCGCGATACAATCGTGCTGACCGCGTATGACAGATACCGCTGTGACAGGGCATCAGACAGTTGTTGTGATTCAATATTTTCAATAATTTCCTTGCTCATTTCCCCGAAAATTTAGAACATTTGAAAAAAAATAACAACAGAAAAAATCCTTTTTTTTCCAGATGCCCGAAAAACGTTCAAAAATTTAACTTTTTTTTAATTTTTTGCTTGAAATTTATTTTACACATAACTATTATATGTATATACAAACTTTGGTTCCCTGTTTGGGCGGGCTGCCGGTTGAGTAAAAAATGGCAAGTCGGGGCGGTTTGGTTGTACCAGATTGTCTGAATGTACATCGCGGATTGATTTTTATCGCGGTGAACCAATCAAAAAAGAAAACGTAACATTAATTGACACCTGATAACGCACCGTTATTAAAAGTGTCTGTTTGATTGCAAAGAGGTAAAAAAAAATGAAGTTCAAGACAGTTATACCATATTTGTTGGCAATGTCAGCCGCATCATTCCCAGCGGCGGCCCAGGCACAACGCAACTCGTCCCGTGACGACAGTCGCGCATCGCGTTCGCGCTTAGAAGTTCCTGCCGCGGTAAAAGACCTGATGACGATGAACACCAACACTGCTAAACTGGTCGTTCCAAAATTGGATATGGAAGCGACTATGCAGATTGTGGACAACAAATCTTTGGACGGCAAAGCAGACGAACTGATGGACGCATACATCAGCAATATGCTGGACGCACAACAGCGTTTATTCCCACTGTTGGGCAAACGTGGCTATGCCGCGGCCGTCCGTCGTGAATTGCCGGGTGCGCCGGTTGGCCGTCACTGTGTGTTTGGCCAATACACCCAGTTGGCACGCGCATTACAGGAAATGGGCGACACATTGACCGTTATCCCAGATGACGCCAGCCGCGCCTGCAAGTCGTTCAAACAACTGATGACAAAAAAATATTCAGCCCCAGAATTTTCGGGTGCAATTCACAATGGCACTATGTATGAAACAAATGCTGAATATGATGCTGCGTTAAATCGTTATATGACAGCGCACAACATCACCGACACCAAGGCACGCGTCAAGGCAGAGCAAGATTTCGCACGTGAAAACTTTTCCGCCGACGAATTGACACCGGGAACAATGATGGTTGTTCACAATGGTGGCCACATGATTATGTATTTGGGTCGTGGTCGCATTGTCAACGGTCACTTTGTCGCCGACAAAAGGGGTCGTCACATCTATGTTGGTCACAACCATGAACGTCTGGGCGATTTGATAAAGACGTGGGGAACACGCAACATTTTTGCGTCTGACACCCGTAAAATCGTGCGCGTATTGTATTCCAAAGAATGGAATAAAATTGAAAAACTGAACTATGCGGCTTTGTTGCGATACGTTGCGCCAACACCGGCAAAGCGTATGGAATTGGCCGGTGCAACGCGTGAACAGTTGTTGGATTTGGCACGTGATCGCTATTTCCACCAAGCAGTGCCAAACTATAACCAACCTGCTGGCAAAAACCGTGGCATACTGGCACAGAACGATGCCACGTCCCAAGATGCCCAGTTTGTTATTTTACAGCAATCTCAGCGGACGATATAAAAAATGCGCCAAAGGCGCGTTTTTTTATTGTGTAATTTTATGTTTTATTTCGCGAATACGCGCCAATATCTCGCGCAGGTCTGCGTCCGTTGCGGTTGGCGTGGGGCGATTATGCACTTCGTCGGCCAAGACGATACACAATGTCGCCAACAACGCACTTTCAGGCAGTGGTCCGATTTTATCCAAAATTTCGCGCGCACGGGCATCAACCATTTTGCCCAGTTCTATCAGGCGCGCTTCCTGGCCGTCTTCGCAGCCCATCGGATAATTTTTATTTACAATTGGTATTGAAACAACACTCATTTTAACTTCTTTAATATAGATATAGATTTATCAATCATTTGGGTTGCACGGGCATTTTTATCGCGCAATGTGCGCACCTGTTCGGTTAAAATTGCCACTTCTAAATCCGTTTGTTTTCCGGCCGCCACCGCAGTTCCGCGCAGACGGGCCGCCGCCTCTTCCAGGGCGTTTAATTCTGAAAAAATTTGCTGTTTTATATCTGCCATACCATCAGTTTAAGATATTTTTTATATGCGTTCAACATCAAAATGTGATATAATGTTCCTGTTAAATTTATGGGGCGGTTATAATGAAAACAAAAATTATCTATATCTCGGGCAATGAAGTTTTTGAAATGGCGGATATTCGTGCCGCCTTTGACGAGGTGCGCGCCGCGCTGGACCTGGGATCGGACACCGTTTTGTTTGGTGTTCCGGTGGATAATGACGACGCATTGGCACGCCCGGCTGAACCGGTCGCAGAACCAGTTGTGGCCCCCGTTGCGGAACCTGTTGCAGAACCTGTCGCAGAACCGGTTGCCGCCGCGCGCGCCACAGAACCAGAAACAACGATTGTTTCAGAACCCGTTGCCACAGAACCTGTTGTGGACGTTCCAGAAGTAATTGAAAAACCAAAAAGAAAAACACGTGGTCGCCCGGCCAAGGCCCCAAAGGCCGTCGCCCCAGACCAGGACGATGTCGTCACCCCAACCGACGTGACCGGTGACCAAACCGCACCTGTTGTGCCGGTGGCATCAATTTTGTCGGTATTAAAATCAAAACCTGATGATGATGTGGCCCCTGCCCCAGTTGCCCCAGATGCGCCTGCTGAAAGTGTCACAGATATGGCAGACGCACCAGACGTTGCCCCTGTGGCGGAAACGGTGACGGTGGCAGAATCTGTCACAGAAATTGCCCCAGTGGTTGATGATGCACCTATTTCGGACGTAACAGACGACACAATCGCCGATATGATTAGTGACGACGCCCCAGACGCCCCGGTTGAAAAAACACTGGAACAATTACTGGAAAGTATGACCCCACTGTGCGAAGACCGCAATGACCCTGCGACGTGTATCAACCCGGACGAAATCCACGACGAAATTTCAATGCCAGATGACGCACCTGTTATCACTGACACTGACGCTGACACAGATGCAACACTGGAACAACTGGCCACAGAATTTGCCGAAAACCAAGATAAAATCCCCGCTGCGCAAAAAAACGAAGGTCGCGGTAAAATCGGAAAATTAAAAAATATCCTGCCATTTAAAAAGGCACGTCGCGATGACACAGGCCTGATGGGCGATTTGTTCGGCTGGGCCGGGATTGCCGCCAATGACGATGATTTTTCAATGCCAGGTTTCTTTACAGGCGTTGCGTCAAAAAAATAAAATGATATGCACGTATGGAAATTGAAACAATTTTTAGACTGCTGAAAAATTCCGGATTCAATGTTCTGGGTGCCGATGGCACGAACATTTATCTGGAAGATCCGTCGTGCATCGCCCGCAGTTTTCAAACCTTTGTTGAATATGCCTGGGTAATTATTTCTGTCCTGACCGCGTTTTTATTACTTGGTTGGGGAATTTCTATGATACGCGGTTCAAAACACGATGTTTTTATGAAACTGCGTAATTTAATACTGATTCTGGGCGTTCTGTCGGTGGCCGGCCCTGTGATAAATACGATTTACGGCGACGATTTGTTTGCGCGTGGCTGTCGTACAATCACGGTCAAAAAGACAGAATTAAAACGCCTGTTAGATGCGCGCAAGGCAACCCTGCGCCCAGAACAGACCGATTTATACGAAGATATTCAGATTTCTGATTCTGGTGCCACGGTCCAGGACACCCCGTATGCCGACGCGTCATTGCCGTCATCGGGCGCGCCTGAAAACATACCTGTCACTGTATCAGATGAAAAAAACGACACCCAAGATGTAAAGCCCACCCCAGGGGGCGCGCCAAAACCAACGTCGTCTGATTCCAACAAATCACAATATATCCGCGCCAGCGCACCCAAGAATTCAAGCGATGTTGTATATGAAAGTCCCGACGGCAGTCGCACCCGTCGCACAGGCGGAACGCGCGCGTGGCGAAATCTGAATCCTGGGAATCTTCGTTATTCTGATTTTTCCAAACGTGCAGGTGCAATCGGTCGCGCCGGTGGGTTCGCTGTTTTCCCAGACGAAGAAACCGGTATGCGCGCAATCAATGCACTGTTGCGCACGGATACATACAGCAATCTGACCATTGCAGGCGCAATCAGCCGATATGCCCCACCAACAGAAAATAATACCGCGGCATATAACAGAAAAATTGAACGCCTGACGGGGCTGTCTATCAATCGCCGTGTCCGTGATTTATCTGATGCGGAAATATCACGTATGGCACGCGCCATACGCGAGATAGAGGGCTGGTCACCTGGCCGAATTACAAAGGGGTAATTATGAACAACAACTCGCAACGTGGTGGTATTACGTTTTATGCCACAATGGCAATTTTATTGACAGCAATCGGCGTATTGGCATATATGCTGGTTGCGCGACATAACGCATCAAAATCCGATGCCACAACAAATATAGTGTCGCCAATTATGTCGGACGACCAATCTGTGGCAAACGACGATGAATATGGCAATGGCGAATTTGACGATGGCCTGGGGCGCGCCAACAGTGTGACCAATGGCACCCTGGACGAATTTGGTGCCGGCATTGCCGAAACCAGTGTATTTGACCGTGACATAAACAACGACGGTCGGCGCGATCGCATTACACGAACACGTATTGAAAATGGGACGGCGCACTTTCATTACGAATACAAAATAGAACTGAATACACCGAACGGTTATGTTGACATTACCCCAGATGGATTTCGCACAACCGAAGGCGCAACGTGCGCGTTGCAAAAACTGCGCTTTTATTTCAAGCCTGACTTTCACGTTGAAAAAATCTCGCGCCCGTGGCAGGAAACCTGGATTACCCCAACAATGGCCAGCCGCACAAACTATACAATCAAAAAGGACGCGTTTTATGCCAGCGCACCCCAGCAATTACGCAGTGTGTGCAATGTATCAGATTTATTTCAATAACTGTAAATCACGCGCAGAATATACGATTGTCCCCGACACAACCAGGTGGTCATATAATTCAATTCCCACAGAATTCAGCAATTCCTGAACCTGGGCCGTGATTTTAATGTCATCTTGGGAAAAAGAACGTCCAATCGTCGGGTGATTATGAACCATAACAACATTGCGTGCGTTCAGTACCAACGCACGTTTTAAAATTTCACGCGGATAAACCGATGACTCGTCCCGGGTGCCACGCGTATGCACCTCGTCTGATAGCAATCTGTAATCCACGTCCAGATACAGGGTATGTACCTCTTCTATGGTTTTACCCATCAGTTGCGCCTTGCAATAATTCGCCAGCGTGCGACGGTCGTGAAATATAGATTGCGATTTCATATCATCGTGATAGCCAATTATCATCAGTTGATTTATTGACTTTATAAACACAGCGGTATTTCGTCCCATACCTGGAATCTGGGTCAGTTTATCCACAGGTGCCGCCAGCACCGCCCCAACCCCACCAAACTGTGCAATCAGCATACGCGCCAATGGCCGCACATCACGTCGTGGTATCGCATACCCCAATAATAATTCCAACAATTCATAGTCCGCCAACCGCCCATCTAGAAATTTCTGGCGCAGGCGTTCGCGATGTCCTGTATGAAAAGATGTATCCGACGCAGCCATTATCCCATTAAATCATACGTTCTGTGAATATGATGACACCATCTTCGGTAATTCCCAACGTGTGTTCCCACTGGGCCGACAGACCGCCATCAACCGTGCGCGCCGTCCAACCATCGGCATCAATTTTGCATTCTGGCCGGCCGGTATTTATCATCGGTTCAATCGTGAATACCAGGCCAGGAACCATTTTCACCTTGTCCCAAATTGGGTCATAGAAATGATAAATCTGTGGTTCATCGTGCATAACCTTGCCGATACCGTGTCCCACAAAATCGCGCGAGATAGAAAATCCGTGTGGTTTAACAACCGCCTCTATCGTTTTGCCAATTTCTGATAACGGCACCCCGGGCGCACAGACCGCAATCGCCGCGTTCAATGCGTCTTGACAGGTTTGCACCAATTCACGTGCGCGTGGCGCAACCTTTCCAATCATAAACATACGCGACATATCGCCGTGAAACCCCTTGTATTCGGCGGTCAAATCTATGTTCACAATATCGCCATCTTTTAATATACAATCATCACTGGGAATTCCGTGAACGATTACATCGTTGACCGATGTGCAAATACTTTTGGGATAGCCCTGGTACCCCAGGTCAGATGACCGCGCGCCATTGGCGTGCAACCACGACGCAACCATACGGTCAATTTCACCGGTTGAAATTCCGGCCTGGACATACGGGGAAATATAATCAAAACAGCGCGCAACCAAATCGCCCGACGCACGCAAACGTTTAAAATCTTTTGGGGCATATACAGACGCCAACATAATACTTAACACCTCCGCTTGTTTACTGATAACTTGAACGCGCGCATTGATAATTTCAGCGCAAAATCACGCAACAAAATTTCTGGCAAACCGCCACTTGCGCGCAACTGTTTTTCCAGTTCATTTAAACGAATTAAAACCGCAACGATTTCAGATTCTGGCCATATCTTTATTGCCTGGTTGAATTTTTCGGCAACTTTCCAAAACAGACGTGGTAATTGTCCGTCAACAACCGCGGTCTGTAATCTTTTGAAATGTGTCCCCAGAATACGCACCAGCGCATTTGGTTCGGTTCCTGCATACAGCAATCGGTCCAACGCCTGCATTGTTTGCGCCACATGCCCAGCCGTCAGCGAATACACAAAATCGTCCATATCCGCCGCCGCCGTATCAGGCAAACATTTTTCCACATCGTCCAGTTCAACGATTTTCTTGTCATCAACATATAATGCAATTTTGGTCAGAAAACCACGCGTAATACCACGATCGCCCCCCAGATGTGACGTCATATACGCCATCGCATCGGGTGTAATCTGTTGAATGCCAGCGTCCGCAGACAATTCACGCCGTATCAATGCCGCCAGAGCCCGCGCATCATCTGTATAGCACGGCAACGCCGCGATGTCATTGCCACCTTCAAATAAAGTGCGCAATGCACCACCTGCGCGCAGGTCACCGGCGCAAACAATAACCGTCGCGCACAACCCAGAATGTCCAACCAATTCAGAAATAAATTTTGCTGTGCCATCTGTTGCCCCAGAAATTATCACCATTTTCCGGCCACCAAACATTGATGGACTGCAACTTTCGGCGAACAGTGCGTCTTGCTTTTCGCGCATTTCGTCCGCATCCAGTGCGAACAAATTATCTTTGTCTATTTCCAGTTTTTCGGTCGCGCGATCACAATATTCATCAACCTGGCCTGCGTCAGGCCCGTAAATCAGCACCGCACGAATTGTGCCAATGCCGTTATTAAAATCATTTTCCTTCCACTTCATTACTTTTCATCAGATTTTGTTTCGCGCGCAATTTCGGCAATCGCACGTGTTCCGATTTTTTCTGCCAATACCGTGATTGTATTTTGCACCGCATTATTATACGACGCATTTGCCGCAACCAGATAGCGCACAAACGTATATGATTCAGACGCACTTTCCGTGCCACGCGCAATCTGAACATCGCCACGGGCCAACGTGTAATCTGCACGAACAACAATTTCCTGCCAGGTGGCGTCGCCTGTTTGTTCCAGTGCCTTGTATTTTGTGTATGGTTCAGACAGATTGACCGTCAACGTATATTTTGCCGTGCGGTCATGTACGCCACCGAATTTTGCGTTCAGCGCATTGCGTAATTCAATCCCATTTATACCACTGATTGGTGCGACGTAAATATCGGTATCAGCGCCAGAAAACATCGGGCGAAAACCACAGCCTGCGCATAACACCACACATATAATTGCCAGAATTCTTTTCATAATTTTCGCGCCCTTTTTTGTATATCAGATGCGATTTCCTATTGCATTTTATACTTATATTACCTAGACTTTTAATAAATCGCAAGAGGGAATGATGAATATTTTTATAATGATTCTGGTTGCAATATTTATGCTGGGCTATTACGTGATTGACAGCCCCAGCCAACGTGTTCCCAAAACAGAAACCGAATACGCGGTTGCGCACGCCGACCTGCACGCGATTGCCCAGTGTGCCGCCGCTGTTCACAATGCGAAAATTCACGGAACAGAATTTAATGACATTTGCGTCAGCCAAAATAATATCACCAGTCAACTGTATTGCCTGAACAATACCGGGCGCGAAACAAAATGCGAAATTGTGCGCAACAAGAAACCGGCATACAGTTATATAATCACAACAACTGCGCCACTGGCGGCGGACGATTTTAACGAAATGATGAACGTCCTGGAAGAATACTATGCCGATTCTGGAACGTTTGGAATTCTGATGGACGGTAAAATAACATCGGGCGGAACCGGGACAAAACGCACAGTTCCAAAAGCAATATTATCTGGATTAAAGTTATCAGACGGCCAACTGGTTTATATGACGCAATACGAAATCCCAGACGTCGCGACTGAAATGGTCCCAACCGACACGGCCGATATAATATGCCCGACTGGCACGGTAAAAACATATCGTTTTGGACGCTGGCAATGTATTGGATACAATACAAAATCAAATTGCGCCGGCGATATGATTTGGGATTCAGATTTGTCTGAATGCGTGCCTGATGAATCACGCAAACCACTGTGTGCATCACAACAGACCGCGATTATCGTGGACAGCGTATGGGAATGTATTGACCCATTTTCGGCCAAGGTTTGCCCAGACAAACTGGTGGCGCGATTGAATTATAACACGCTGGAATGGGAATGCATAGAAGACCCAAACAGCGTCCCAACAAAAACCAAATGCGACAAATTTATCAGTCGCGATGTCCAGGGGGCCATTGGGGCAACCCTGCGCACGGCACGAACATCGTGTACAGATTGCGAAAAAATGATTATTGACGAAGATACATGCACGTCATACTGTGTCCCAGACGAGGCCAAGGTAAATGACCCTGCGTGCTATGCCGGCGATGCGCGCGAATGCAGTGGCCCCAGTCGCGCATTTTATTTCGGATTTCCAAACTATTCGTATGCGACAAATGTCACAGCGGTTGCAAAATACACAATCCAGCCGGGTGGTAATCGTCGTTTTAATTGTCGTGACTGTGGCGACGGGGTAATTGACACCACAAAATCCCTGCCACCATACATCGCAACTTGCAAATAAAAAAATGCGCCGAATTTTCGGCGCGTTTTTTTTATCGTATTTTTTCTTTGTTCTGCATCATAATGTATTGCATATCTTGAACGGCCTGGTCATATAAATCCGGGCTGATACTGTTGCGATTATCAATCGTTATTTGCAGATTATCCATCTGGTCGTCCAGACGTTCCTGGCGTGCCAATTCCGCCACAGACTCAGACATCGCCGGCCCAGGCACGTTCAACGGTGCCAATGCATCTGAACGCAGACCGTGCGGATGACGCATTTGCACCACCGATGCAATTTCTGGGCGATACGGCCCACGCTTTTTTTCAAAGTCTGTGACATTTTGGCGCGCAACCAGTGCGATACTGTTGCGCAAATGTGCCAAGATTTTATATGTATCATTTGAATGGCCGTCGTGAATTTCAATCTTGGCGTTGCCATTTTTGTCTGATGGGACAACATCGCGCCACTGACCATTTGGGGTCGCATTACGTGTCATATACGACACCAATTCATATTGCACCTGGGCCAAGATTTCTTTGCCGGCCTGGGGCGTCCAGTTCGGCGCACCGTGTTCGCAAAAATAGAATATGTTATTTTTACCGTTATGCAAAAATGGCGACACAGTGCCAAATCGCGCCGGATTATAAGACATTTCATACCACAGCGCATTGCATATAATATTACCATCAATATGGCCAACCGGCACACTGCTGAACTTTACAGGCGTGTCCCACTGGGCGGTTGCTTTTAATTTGGCGTATGCCCCAGCCAGCCCACTGGCCGTAAATTTGCCAAAATATGGACGGTTTATGTTATATTTCAATATTATCTTGACCGACTTGTCATCTAAGCTCTGCATCTGCACCCCCTTTGACCACACATATAAAATATAGCGCAAAATGCTTTTTTGTCAAGTTGTCGCACAATGAAAAAGCCACCTGATTTGGTGGCTTTTTGCACGTTTGTTATTCTGCACGGGTGAACGCCCCTTTGTCCAGCATTTCGCGCACAGCGAAATGTTTTATCTTTTTCGCAGATGTTTGGGGCAATTCATCTTCGGTGATTGCAAAGTGTTTCACCCACTTGTACGGTGCGATTTTCAGGTTTGATGCCTTCATCAACATCGCAGTGCGCGCGACAGATGTCCCCGGCTTTACCTGGAACACGGCGAACGGAACAACCTTGCCGTTCAGAACGTATTCAAATACCGCAGCGGCCAAAATCTCGTCATTTTGCAGATACAAATCTTCCAGTTCATCGGGATAGACATTTTTACCACTGTCCAGAACAATGACCTGTTTTTTACGCCCTTTGACCACCAAGCGACCGTATTTATCCAATTTTCCCAAATCGCCTGTTTTAAACCAACCGTTTTCAAACGCGGCGGCATTTGCCTCGTCATTGTCCAGGTATCCTGGCATAACCATATTACCGCGCATCCAAATTTCCCCAACGCCTTCGCTGTCTGGGTTATGAATCTGGATTTCATTGCCCGGCAATGGGCCGGCATAATACATTGAACCGTCGGCGCGACGAAATGCAAAGTTAAAGTTCGCAGGCCCCGTCGTTTCAGTCAATCCATAGCAATCGCCAACAACAAAATCTAAATCTTCAAAGAATTTGCGTATTGTTGGTTTCAGCGTTGCGCCGGCCGATACCAGAACCTTGGTATTACCGCCGAATATTTCGTGTACTGGCTTGGTCACCTTGTTCACCAAAAATCCCAATCCGATTGCACGCAACACACGACGCGACGACATAACCATACGCATCACCAGATACATATGTTTTTCACGGGCAGCATCTACGATTTTTTTATAGAACCCTTCCCAGACGCGGGGGACTGCTGGGATAACCTCGGGCCGGTATTGTTTAAAATCTTTCAGGAATTCGCGCGGATTTAACACCGGCTGCAACAGCAATTTACCACGCAGCACAATCGGCGCAATAATATTTATAACCACGCCATATATATGATACAGTGGCAAAAATCCATAGAACGTATATCCCGGGTGAATCACAGGTGTATAAAATAATGCCCCGTCGGCCAACGACAACAAATTATCATGCGTCAGACCAACAACCTTGGGGTTTCCGGTTGACCCAGATGTGAACGATAACATTGCAATATCGTCACGATTGACATCTGCGGCAACAAATTCTTTTTCATCGGTGTCATCAATGGATTCAATATCAAACATTTCCGGCCCACCGTCAACAAAGTGCGACTTTTGTGCCAACGCCAATTTACAATTTGTGCGTTGCATCATATTCAGGTGTTCAGATGCCGACAACCCTGTGTCCAACATCAATGCACGTGCGCCCTGGGACAGAATCGCAAAATACGATTTGATAAATTCCGGGGTATTACCCGACAGAATCGCAACCGTATCGCCCTTTTTAATACCAAAGCGTTTTGCCAACAGCACTGCGCGCTGTTTCACCTTTTTTAACAAATCTGCGTATGTTTCGTTCTGTCTGACAAAGAAAATACTGTCTTTGTTCTGGGAACATACATCACGCAGCAAATCATAAACATTTTTCATCATGATAATTATGCTCTTTATATTTTTTTGTTAAAAGTCCAGACAACCATTATCCAGACCTGATTGTCAGTATACTGTTTTTATCCCAGGAAACACAACCTATTTTAACACAACCACAAAAAACGTACCTTTTTTATACAAGTGCATCTTTTGATTCGTCAAGATATAGATATTTTTTGCCAAAAATATATCTATATTTTGTATTTTTGTTCAAAAACGAATCAGTCGTTTATACATAATCCACGTTTTTATAATACAAAAACGTGTTTAGTATGACGATTCGTTTTTGAAATATACGTCCAACTGCCCAGAAAATCCCCCTTTTTAAAAGTAAAGCGAAAAATGAAAAAAATTTTACTTTTTCTGTATTGATAAAGAACCTATAAAACTATATATTGACATCAAACAAGAAAAACAACCACTATATATTGTGTTTTTTAATAAATAGGGGCGAACAATGTCTGTGACACAGAACGAAACAAAAATAGAGATTATTCCTACACTTACATCCAACTTGGTCGTGGTTCAAAAGCGCAGTGGTGAAACTGTTCCGTTTGATGCCAAGAAAATATATGACGCAATTAAAAAGGCTGTTGCCGTCACACACGAAGTGTCTGATGAAAAAATTATCCAAATTGCCCAGTCTGCACTGGACACATTGGGTGCAGACTTTGCGTCCAAAACGCCCAAGGTTGAAGAAATCCAGGAAATTGTTATTCAAACATTGATGAACGCCCGTGCCTATAAAACAGCCGAGGCGTATATTATTTACCGCCAGAAACGCAGTGAAATACGCGATTCTTATGTTGATGCCGTAGAGGTTATAGAAGGATACGTTGGCGGTTCTAATTGGCGGATCAAGGAAAATGCAAACGTTGGATATTCAATCGGCGGATTGATTTTGCGCACCAGTGAACGCGTCACCGCGGAATATTGGTTGAACCTGTATCCGCGCGAAATTGCCGAAGCGCACAAGAACGCCGCGTTTCATATTCATGACCTGGGCTGGCTGACGGGATATTGTGCCGGCTGGTCATTGCGCGAATTGTTATACGAAGGATTTAACGGCGTCCCGGGTTATCTGCAATGCGAACCGGCGCGCCACATGGCAACTGCGATTTCGCACATGGTAAATTTCTTGGGGACGTTGCAAAACGAATTTGCTGGGGCCCAGGCATTCTCGTCTGTGGACACATATCTGGCACCGTATGTTCGTATTGATAACCTGTCGTATGCAGATGTTAAAAACGCGATGCAGACATTGATATTCAACTGTGCTGTGCCGTGCCGTTGGGGAACCCAGACGCCGTTTATCAATTTCACGTTTGACTGGACCTGCCCCAAGGATTTACGCGACCAGCGTCCGTTTATCGGCAAAAAACAGGTTGATTTTACATACGGCGACCTGCAGGCGGAAATGGACATCATCAACAAAGCGTTCTTAGAGGTTATGACCGAAGGTGACGCGTTGGGCCGTCCGTTCACGTTCCCAATTCCGACATATAATATCACAGATGATTTTCCGTGGAATCACCCAAATGTAAAACCTTTGTTTGATTTGGCGGCAAAATACGGCATTCCGAATTTCCAGAATTTCTTGAATTCTGATTTGAATCCGACCGACGTTCGTTCTATGTGTTGCCGTCTGCGTCTGGACGTGCGCGAATTGTTAAAGCGCGGTGGTGGCCTGTTCGGCAGTGCGGAAAAAACCGGTTCTATTGGTGTTGTCACAATCAACTTGGCGCGGTTGGGCTATGTTCACCGTGGCGACCGTGACGGGCTGTTCGCAGAATTAAAACGCCTGTTGGAACTGGGACGCGATTCACTGGAAATCAAGCGCAAGATTATCACCAAAAATATGGAACGTGGCCTGTATCCGTTCACCCGTCGTTATCTGGGCGATTGGTCACACCACTTTTCTACCATCGGTGTAAATGGCGCAAATGAAATGGTTCGCAACTTTACAGGCGACCGCGAAAACATCGCGACCCCAATGGGCAAAAAATTGGTTCTGGACGTAATGGACTTTATCCGTGAAAACCTGGCGAATTTCCAGGAACAAACCGGCAACCTGTATAATCTGGAAGCGACCCCGGCCGAAGGCTGTTCGTATCGTTTTGCAAAAACTGACGTGAAAAATTTCCCAGACATCATCACAGCTGGGACACACGACGCACCGTATTATACAAATTCAACCCAGTTGCCAGTGAACTTTACCGACGATCCATTTGTCGCACTGGAACACCAAGAAGAATTACAGCGTAAATACACCGGTGGCACAATGTTGCACCTGTATATGGGCGAACCCGTATCCAGTGGCGAAGCCGCCCAGAAAATTGTTCGGACAATCTTTGAAAATTACAAGATTCCGTATATGACGCTGACCCCGACATTTTCAATCTGTCCAAAGCACGGATATTTGCCGGGACGCTATGAATTCTGTCCGAAATGCGACGCGGAAATCGCCGCAAATCAAAACAGTGAACAATAAACCTAAACGCTAATAATGCATTGCACAAAAAAATAAGGGAGGAAAACTATGCAGGCAGCAAACACTCAGAGAACACCATGTGAAATCTTTTCGCGTTCTATGGGCTTTATCAGACCAGTTTCTAACTTTAACATTGGCAAGTATTCTGAATTCTGCGAGAGAAAAACTTTTACCGAGGCAAACAGTCTGACCACTGGTGCGCGTCACTGTGATTTGTTAAAAAAGGCGGCATAATAAAATGCAAGAAATTCAGATTGGTGGGTTGGTTTCGTTCACAACAATAGACTATCCGGGCAAATTGGCCGCTGTGCTGTTTTTGCGCGGTTGTCCATTGCGGTGTGCGTATTGTTCCAACCCCCATCTGTTAAATGTTGGCGACGGCGAATATGACCCGGCCAAGGTTATGGATTGGCTGCGCAATCGCGTTGGCAAATTGGAAGCCGTCGTTTTTTCCGGGGGCGAGGCATTGATGCAGGGCGATGCCGCGATTGATTATATGCGCCGTGTGCGCGACCTGGGATTTAAAATCGGGTTGCACACAAATGGATTTTATCCTGAAAACCTGCAACGCGCCACAGATGTGGTTGATTGGATTGGCCTGGATTGCAAGGCAACACGTGAAAAATACGGATTGCTGGTTGGCCAAAACATCGCCCACGACCGTATGATGCGCAGTTTGGACATATGGCTGGCAACGGGCAAGGAATACGAGGTCAGAATTACGTGCGACCCACGCTTTGTCACAAAACTGGATTTAATGGAAATCACACGTGATTTGCACAATCGTGGCGTGACCCATATTGCGATTCAAAAATATATTCCACACTTTGAAGATAACGAACACGGCACCACGCCCCAGGCGCGGAACCAGTTCTTTAATGACGATAATCTGCGCAAAACAATCAATGAAATGTTTACGTCTGTTGTTTGGCGTGAATAGTGTTTAAATTCCATATATTATAAAACCTAGACAATCTTTTCAGCGGGGATATTATGTCGCTTGTTGAACATATCCAGAAATTTAACAAACGCACGCACCTTGGGCGAATCAATCAGTTTTGGACTGCACGCGGCAACCATACGATGTTCATATTCAAAATTTATGTTCGGAACGCGCACCAATTTTGGTGGTTGCTGTGCAACCCAGGCTGGAAATAATCCGATACCTTCGCCATCGCGTATCAGACGAAATATCAACCCAACCGAATCCGTCGTTGTGTTCAATTTACGCGCACGCTTGGCGATAAAAGAACATTCTGGCATATTCAAATATGGTTGATACATACACAGGTCAAAATTTTCCAACATATCGTCCATATTTTTTGGCACACCGTGCGTATCCAGATATTCTTGGGTTGTGAAAAAGTTCGCATTTGCGCGCAGACGAAATAACACACGCCCCGGGATTTGATAGTTAGATTTGGAATCAACAACAGCAATCTCTACATTAGATAAATTCTGTTGCCGATTGGTCAGTAAATCTAAACGGATTTTTGGATACTGGGCATAAAACCGCGACAGGTCACGCAGGAAATAACTGCCGACCAGCCCTTCGGCAACCAGCACAGAAACATATCCCGTCAGGTCATCTTTTGGGCTGGCGTTATCAATAATATTGTCCAGCGCATTGCATATCGTTTCAATATTAGAATAAATTTCTGGGGTCACATTTGTTGGCAAACTGCCCGATGACGTCCGTTGCAACAGTGTCGCGTTCAGTTGCGTTTCCAAATCAGAAATCAATTTGGACATATTAGAATGTTTTATGCCGTTTTTATTCGCCGCAACTTGGATTTGCCCTGTATCAATAACTTCTTTTAACGCTAACAGTTCTTTCAACAAGGTCACTCTGGTTTTTATCGTAGCCATCGTTATACCTTTTGTCTAAGAAAAACACGTGAACATAAATGATAATTCTCATTATACACGATTTTACGATTGAAAAACAGCATAAAAGACAGTTTTTTTATAAAAACGCAAATTTACAATAATGTATAAAATATTACATTTCTTTCTGGTTAAAATATTTGGTGAAATTGGTGACACTCTCGCCCGTTGCCGCCAAAATTTTTGCAATACTGCCCGTGGACGGCCACCGTGGCTGACCATATTTAGACCAGCGTTTGCTTTTGTTAAATATCGTCGGGTCCAAACCGCTGCGTCGCGCCAGACCAGAACACGACATTTTATGTTCACTGGCAAATCGGTCTATTGCATACCAAACATCACTGTGTGTCATTTTATTCACCCCTGTTTATTGTTTTGTTTGTAATAACAATATAATCTATATGGGGATTTTTCCGGCTATCCCCTTTTTATATGCAATCGTGTATAATTTGGGGACTTCAGCCCAAGGCGCACAAATCCGGGCTTTTTTGACACTTTTGGTCAAAACCGACGAATATTTTCTTAGAAAAAATTTTTTCCTTAGGATAAACATCAAAGAAAACCTAGGGTTTTTGTCATATTTTTTCACCGGACAGATTCGTTTTTTCTAAACATAAATACTGTACATATCCCACTCGTATTGTCTGCGTTTAATTAAACCGTTTGAAATTTTTCCCTGCAGACGATTCCACGCCTTCCACGCGGATTCTAAATCAGGATATTTTGAACTGTGAAAATTTGGGTTATTGATGTATTTTACAACTGTTGAATTTGCAAAATTTTTTGTGCCAATGTTATACGCTAAACACACCAGCGCATCAAACTGATTCTGTGACAATGATACTTTTATATTATCTTGCACGGCGCGTTCTGCCACCGTGATATCAGAACGCAATAATTCGGTGGCGACGCTCTCTGTGATACCATTTCTAAAATCTTCGCCTGATTTTATCAGATGCCCATAACCAATCGTCGCGCCGATTGGCAACGGGTCATTTGTGTTCACCGAACGCCCTGTCTTGTCATCGTAAATAATATGATTGTTGCCACGTTTAACACAGCCCTCAACGCGTTTTAACATATTTATACCATTATTGCTTATTTTCATATTGCCCCCATTTCTGTGCCAAATTTTCCCCCATCGCCCCAGTAATTATTTGGTTGCGACAGATTGCATAAAAATTTGGTAAATTTATAAAATCCCACAAATTGGCCCACATAAAAATTGTAAATCTTTGTGGATACCCCCGTGTGACAAAATAAAAACGGCCGGCAAAAACACCGCCCGTTTAATGGAATTTAACAGACCAAATTATATCATAATTTACCTAAAAAATCAATATAAACTGGCATCGGGATTTTGGGCAAGGTATGCGATACGGTTGATTTATAGTGCGTATAAAAGTCCACATTTGTTATTTTGGACTTGTTACCAATCTTTTTGAGCTACTGTCTTATGTTTGACTGGCCACCCCCGATTAACAGTATGTTTTTATCTGTTTTACGCCATATATCCTCATTTTTTGGTGCTAAATACTGCATGTATTCAGGTAATTGCCGGCGATACATCATTCCTTTCACTGGATCGTAATTGAACTTTGTTTTGATTCCATTTCTGTTTACAAACAGCAGATGTTCGTCTTCAATTACCTGAAACATTCATTATACCTGTATTAATCGGTGGTATAGGCGCGGCATTCAGAATACGTCTTGCCATCTAATATCGCATTCAGGGCGATATTTGTGGTGGTTACAATATTCTTGGTATTTTTGATTTCTTCAGGGGACATAAAACGCATTTCTACACATTTGTCGCCCTCGCAATTACGCAATGTGCCAGAGAATTTATTTACAACAAAGAAGAAGTCAATCCCCTCGGTCTTGCTGGCCAGGTTGCTCATAACATGTGCAAATTCAATATCGTCTGGATTAATGTCAATGTCCAATTCCTCTTTTGCCTCGCGAATAGCTGCCTCTTTGGCGGTTTCGCCATGTTCTATATGACCGGCCGGGATTACCCACCAGCCACCACCATAACTAAAGAATCCATCGTTTCTGAAAAACAATAAAATCTTGTCGTCCTGTTTGATGATTATATTTACAACACCTTTGAACATGGGTCTTTCTTTCATTGTATTTCTCCTTGTTGTTTAGTTATGTTTGCATATAAATTGATGTTTCGCAATCCAATTTGTTCGAACTTCAGAACGAAGGGCGCCGCCACAAACGGGCGAGAACAAGCTTTCTGTACACGTTTGGTTTATGAATTCCGAAGGAAAATTCTTGTTGCAGCAGCGCGTGGCTTCCGCCAGTTTGCGCAAAACATGATAGTTATATGCATACCACCCCAAAAAGCATTACGCCAGTCGCAACCAGTTCTGCAAACTGTTGACGTACACGCTGTGGCGGTAACAATATACTAACCGTTAAATTATACCAAAGACGATTTGAGAAGCAACCTATAACGGAGTAATTTCCAGCGTTTCAGTGTTGATTATTATACCAAAAATGACTGAGGCCTTTGAAACAATTATCAAAGTTGTGACAGAATAATTTTGTTATTCGTCACATACTTTCCTTTAAAGTACAACCAAGAGTTTCCAAACCGTTTGCAATTACATTCTTTAATGCGTTAACCATCAGCATATGGTTATCTGTCAACGTTTTTTCCTCTTCGTTTATCAGTTTAACACCGGCACCAGAAGACCACAGAGAATGAAATGCAGCAGACACTTCTTCCAAATATTTTGTTAACAAATTAGGGGCATTGTTTTTGCAAGCACTTTCTACAACAGCTGGATAATCCCCCAGCATTTTTATAAGTCTGCGTTCAATATCACTGGCTGACAAAAAATCATATTGCTTTTGTAATAACGTATCTAAGCTACCCGGGAATATCGTATCATACTTTTTCAATACGGAACATGCACGAGCATAAGCATATTGCATATAATACACCGGATTGTCTTTAGATTGTTCTTTTGCTTTTTCTAAATCAAAAGTCATTTGAGTATCAGGACTTTTTATAACCATAAACAATCTTAAAACATCCGCATCAATTTCTTCCAGGACATCTTCTATCATCACGAAATTGCCGGCACGTTTAGACATTTTAAACGGTTTGCCATCTTTTTCCAAATTAACAATTTGACACAACACAACATCCAAAGTTGCTTTGTTGTTTGTGACAGCCCCTAATGCGGCTTTAATACGTTTAACATATCCACCATGATCCGCACCCCAAACATTAATTTGTTTTTTGAAACCACGATTAAATTTATTTAGATGATATGCAATGTCAGAAGCAAAATAAGTAGTTTCACCATTTGAACGAGCAATCACGCGATCTGAATCATCACCAAATTGTGTAGATTTAAATAACAATTGTTCTGTTGGCACCCAATCTTCATCGGCTTCACCCAAAGGTTTTGGTAATGTTCCTTTATATAACAGGCCCTGACTTTGCATATAATCTAAAGTTTTTGCGACCTGCTGAGATTCTACTAATTCGCGTTCAGATGTAAACACATCAAATTCAATTCCTATCTTGCGTAAACTGTCTTTGATTAAAACCATCATCGCATCGGAAGCAATCTTTTTGAAATACGGGACATATTCATCTTCGGTTGCAGATAACCATTTGTCGCCATCTTTGTCTTTTATATCTTTGGCAACAGGAATTAAGTAATCCCCAGGATATGCGCCTTCGGGTAAAGATTCACCATCGTGCAACCCAAACAGTTCTTGATAGCGCCAAAATACAGAATGCGCCAAAACATCAACCTGATGTCCGTAATCATTTATATAGTATTCTTTGGTAACATCAAACCCATTTTTCTTCAACAATCTCGCCAAAACATCACCTAAAATTGCACCTCTGGCATGACCGATATGTACTGGCCCAGTCGGATTAGCAGACAAAAATTCAACATTAATTTTTTCGTTGTGGCCTATGTCAGAATTCCCATATTCTTGCGGATTTGTTAAGATAGTTTTTAATAAGTTTTCCCACAATTTACCAGAAACATTAATATTTATAAAACCTGGGCCAGCAACAGAAACTTCCGTTATTTCTGGGATTTCTTTGATATATGAACAAAGCAAATCTGCGATTTCACGCGGATTTTTCTTTAAATCTCTAGATAAAACCATGGCAACATTTGTGGAAAAATCACCAAAATCACGATTTTTAGGGACTTCTACAACAATATTATTCCAACTGTTTGACCCTAAAACAGTTTGTAATTCAGGCACAGTTTGTAATTTGTCTTTTATTTTTTCAGAAATTAATTTGTAAACATTCATATCAAACCCTGCATGGTTATATTAAAGCCAGGTGCCTGTGAAATGATAATCGTATTATTTTTTATTTTCAACAAATTTCTTTATCTGGTATTCGACCAAATCGTTTTAAATAATCGTCTATACCGTTTGCTGGGGTTGGGTTTGGCATAACCACATCGGTTTCCAAGGCTTTTGTTTAAATGTTCTTCAATTGCATTACATAAATCGACATAATCTATATCTTTGATACATGAAAAATCATCTTTACATTGTACAAGATACGGGAACGCTTCATTTAATCCACATTTTTTGCATGACGAAAATTTGGTAAATACGTTAATATTACACGCATAATTTTCCAAATGTAATGGTTCTGCATACGAAAAACCAACGACAGCTCTGCAATCTACCGTTCTGGCCAGATGCCATCATCCCGCCCGTTTAATGGAATTTAACAGGTTAAATTGTATCATAATTTACCTAAAAAATCAATAAAATCACCA
>URSG01000002.1 GCA_900550565.1 uncultured Rickettsiales bacterium
GTTTGCAATCGCCCGGCCACGCAACCGGCACAAAACGCGACAATTTGCAGTATTGGCCCCCACCACGTATGTGTATCTGACAGTCCGACAATCAACAAAACCATTGCTACAAACGCGGCAATACGTACCCGTTTGCGACGCGGTGCGCCACGCCATTTGGGTAATTTTACCTGTTGCGTATGCGATGCGACAAACACAGTTGATAAAAACACAATCAGCGCAACCAAGAACGGTAATACGGTAATTCTGTCGCGCAGAACCGCATAGTTTCCGCCGAACACAACCACCCAACACAATATCATCGCCACCGTTGTCAGACACATACGCGACAACATATTCTGACGCGTCCAGCCAATACGTGCGATAAAATCATTACCATACAAATACACCATTGCAAATAACGGCAACATCAAAATCGCCCACCACAGAAACGCAGGCGCAACCAAGGCCGCATTATTAAATGCACTGACCGCACTTTGAACAACAACTGTATCTTCAAACATAAACTTGCCTTTTTGTTTTATTGATTTATTATATGGTGGTATGACAAAAAAACAAGCAATTTTTAGTCTGATGGGGGGACGCGTCTGGCACAACCCTGGCGCATACAATCCGACATCTGACGCAGTGTGGCTGGCTGCATTTGGAAACCCAGACGCAAAAACCGTCCTGGACGTGGGAACTGGCACTGGCGCGGTCGCGCTGTGCTATGCGGTGCATAACCCAACGGCAAAAGTCACCGCGATTGATATATCGCCAGATATGCTGGTGGCGGCACGTCAAAATGCAGAATTAAACCGACGCGAAATTGAATTTATCTGTGACGACATATCAAAATGGAAAACCGACCGCACATTTGACCTGGTGCTGACAAACCCACCATATTTCAAAGGCACGCCGGCCGCGCACAACGCGCACCACAACGTTGATATTGCCGCCTGGACGCGTGTATGCGTGCGTCGTGTGCGTCCCCGTGGGCATTTCTGCATTATCACAGACGCCAGCACCACCGACACAGTTATCGCCGCGATGAAGCCCACCTGTGGCGACATCACAATATTTCCATTGTTTGGCGCAAAAAACACCGCCGAACGCGTTTTAATTTCCGGTCGCGTGGGCGCACGGGGTGGGGCGCGGCTGTATCGTGGGCTGTCTATGAACACAGACGCTGTTTTGCGTGATGGCTTGACTATTCAAGATTCATTGACTAAACTGGGACAGAAATGATAAATTTTTTAACCAGAAATTTTACATCACTGTGGGCGTTTATAACATCGCCATTTCGCGCATTATGGCGCGTAATTGTTCGTATTTTTCCACCGCGCGAATTTACTGTTATGGACACGCCCCGTGGCAACGTCTATACTTTTAGCCAAAGCAGTTTTTGGCGTTTTACCAAATTTTGTGGAAAAATCGGACTGGTGATTTGGGCATCGTGGTCAACATACGTATTTGTTTATCATCGCCCATTATTGCAAAAGCGCACCCAACAACTGGAAGAGGCACGCGCCACCCACGCACGCCAGATGACTGATTTACAGGTATATTTGAAAAAATACAACGAACTGACGCGCGATTTGAACGTCACCGACGACAAGATTTTAAACGCGCGAAAACTGACCGACAAACAACGCGAAGAATTGATGAACCGCCGTATGAAGGCCTGGGGCGAATTGGAATTCTTGCACACACGTCTGACTGAAATGTTCACAGATTCTGACTATACGCCCGAATTTACCAAATTATCTGAAATGTCCGCCGAATACGAATTGACGCGCGCCGAAAACGAAGAAATTAAAAAGCGCGACGCAAAAATCATTGAAACAATGCAGAGCATTTCTGACGCAGACGTTCAAATAATTGAAACCGTCAGCAAACTGTCCGCCGATAACATTGAACACCTGCGTAAAAAATTAAAACAAATAAATGGCACAATCGCCAGTTTGGGTCTGTCCCAGGCCAACCTGGTGCAAAGCGCGAACAAATACACAAATCCGTTTATTGGCACGGCGTTCACCCCGATTGAACTGGACAAAGAACTGGACCCGAAATATCAAAAATTGGCCGATGATTTGGAACTGTGGCACGGGCTGGTTCGCCTGGACAAGATTTTGCCAACTGGCGCGCCTGTTAAAAACGTCCGCATTACATCAAATTACGGCACACGAAACGACCCATTTACCGGCAAACCTAAAAGCCATCGCGGTATTGATTTCGCCGGAAAAATCGGCACAGAATTACTGGCTGTGGCCCCAGGGCGCGTGGTATCGGCTGGCGAACGTGTCGGATATGGCACAACCGTTGAAATTGACCACGGTCTGGGATTTACGACATTATATGCACACCTGTCCCAGGCGATGGTATCACGTGGCGACTGGGTGCGACCAGGCACAGTTGTTGGACTGGGCGGTTCGTCGGGACGTTCAACCGGACCACATCTGCACTATGAAATCAGATACAAGGGCGCACCGTTTAACCCGACAACATTTGTAAAGGAAAAATAAAATGCTGGCATTTACAAACGCACAAGAAAAGCAATCGCCAACAATTATTGGCGCGGGTTGCAAATTAAATGGCGACATCAAAACAGACCACGTTGTCCAGATTCACGGTCACATCACCGGCAATATAACCGCCGAAACCGTTGTTATTGGTCGTGGTGGGTGCGTTGATGGTAAAATCGTCGCTGAAAACCTGTTTCTGCACGGAACACTGAACGGGCCGGCAACGGTAAATACCGCCAATGTATTCAGTGCGGCGCAAATGACGGGCGTGTTGTCATACCGCACACTAAACATCACCGGCAATACTGGGCTGGAATGCAAATTGGCAAAACGCAAAGACAAAGAAAAGGACAAGGAAAAATAAATATGAATAAAAACGTATCTAAAATTTATATCGCGTCTGATCACCGTGGGGTGGGGCTGAAATTATACCTGATTGAAATGTTGGCTGCCGACGGGTACCAGGTTGTAAATATGGGAACAGATGATCCAAACACACCGGTTGATTTTCCAGACGTCGCAGCAACTGTTGCAGACGCAATGGAATCAGATAAAAAATCACGCGGCATTTTAATCTGTGGCACAGGTGCTGGCATAATGATTGCTGCCAACCGTTATCGTCACATTCGCGCATCACGTTGCGAACGCCCAGAACAGGCACGCGACGACCGCTTTCACGACGACATCAATGTTTTGGCATTGGCGGCCGACGACATTGATATTGAAATGGCGTTTGTGGTCACACAAACATTTCTGGAAAGTCCATTTGACGACTGTGAACGACGCGTCCGCAGAATTCAAAAAATATCGTAAAAAGAACGCCCAAATGGGCGTTCTTTTATTTCTTTATCACGAAATTTACCAACTTGTTCGGGACAACGATTGTCTTGATTATTTCGGCCCCAGACAACTTGTTTGCGGCCGCCTGTTTTGCCGTATCAATAATTTCAGATTCTGATACGCCGACCGCCACAGAAAATTCTGCTGCGCGTTTGCCATTGATTGACACAACGATATTCATCTGGGTCTTGGCCAATTTTGATGCGTCATACGTCGGCCAATCAGACAACGCCAACATTGTATCGTTGCCAATTTTTTCCCACATTTCTTCGGTCAAATGTGGCGCAAATGGATTCAGCACACGCACCAGCGCAACATACGCCGCCCGTGGCATTGTGCCACCTGGGAACGCATTAAGATATTCCATCATCGCAGAAATCGCCGTATTAAAACGCATACCGTCAATACGTTCTGTCACATCTGCAATCAACTGGTTCACCAGGCGTTCTTGTTCCGCACTCATCGGTGCGTCCGTCAAATTGTCCGCCAGGTTTTCTACGCGTTTCAAGAAACGTTGAACACCGGCCAGCGCACCGTCTGTCCAAACCGTGTTATTTTCCCACGGCCCCAATGACAACACCGCAACACGACCAGCATCTGCGCCAACCGACGCAACCAGGTCAGCCACCATAAATCCATTTCCGCGCGACTTGGACATCTTGTATCCGTCATTACCCATCAACAGTCCCTGGGCCGTGCGACGCGCATACGGTTCGGCCGTATTGACCAACCCCAAATCATACAGCGCGTGATGCCAGAAACGCGAATAAATCAAATGACGCGTATTATGTTCGTGGCCACCGTTGTAATGCGCGACCGGCATCCAGCGTTCCATTTGCTGACGCGAACAAAATTCTTTGTCGTTTTTCGGGTCTAAATAGCGCAAGAAATACCACGACGACCCAGCCCAACCCGGCATAGTATCCGTTTCGCGACGCGCCGGTGCGCCACAGCACGGGCAGGGGACATTTACCCAATCCGTCGCGCGCGCCAATGGCGATTCACCACTGTCCGTCGGGCGATAATCCATCATATGTGGTTGCATAACCGGCAACTGGTCATCAGGCACCGGCACCCAGCCACATTTATCACAATGAATCATTGGAATTGGTTCGCCCCAATACATCTGGCGTGAAAATCCCCAATCCTTTAATTTATATTTCACCGTTCCGCGTGCAAAGCCGTGTTCAGTTCCATACTTAATCGCCGCCGCGATTGCATCTTCTTTGTTCATACCGTCCAAAAACGACGAATTGATATGCAGGCCGTCGCCTTCCCATACCTGGTCAGGCACGCCCCCGGCCAACACAGGAATGATTTCCAGGCCAAATTTCTTTGCGAAATCCCAGTCACGTGAATCGTGCGCCGGCACCGCCATAATTGTCCCATAGGCATAATCGGCCAAAACATAGTCCGATGTGAACACCGGTATTTCACGTCCTGTGAACGGATTTATCGCGGTAATTCCCATCAACTGGATTCCTGTTTTTTCACGGGTGGCGTCGGTGCGTTCAATTTCTGTTTTTGCCGCAGCCGCGCGAATATATGCACGAACCGCATCGGCGTTTTCAACACGCCCATCGTCCAACCATTTACGCAGCAATTTGTGTTCCGGCGCAATAACACAGAACGTCACACCAAATATAGTGTCTGGACGTGTTGTATAAACCGTCATCACATCATCGCCAACACGAAAATCAATATCCGCCCCAGACGAACGACCAATCAAATTGATTTCGTCTTTTTTAATACGTTCGTCAAAATTGACGTCATTTAATCCGTCTAGTAATTTCTGGGCATATTTTGACAGTGCCAAATTCCACTGTAATTTTTCCTTTTTCTCAATAACCCCGTGACAGCGCGGACACTTGTTATCTTCTAATTCTTCGTTGGTATATGTCGTCTTGCATTCTGGGCACCAATTCATCGGCAGGGCAGATTTATATGCCAATCCTGCACGCCAGAACTGAATAAACATCCATTGGGTCCATTTAATATATTCTGGGTCAGACGTCGCCACACGCGTTTCTGGGTCAACCGACCAACCAACCCGATCAATCATTTCAGAATAAGACTTTATCAAATCACGGGCAACGTCCGCTGGATGACGACCGATTTTTGTCGCATAGTGTTCCCCTGCAATTCCCATCGCATCAAAACCCATTGGAAACAATACGTCATATCCACGCGCACGACGAAAACGCGCCATAACGTCCATACCTGAATAATTCATCATATGGCCTGCGTGCATACCTGCGCCCGACAAGAACGGAAATTCAACCAAATTATAAAAGCGTGGTTTTTTCCCATCGTTTTTCGGAACGAACGCGTTTGCATCACGCCAACGACGTTGCCACTTTGCCTCGCGTTCTTGGATTTTCTTGATATCGTCTGCCATTTTCAGCCCTTTATATACTTTATAAATAAAAACAGTTTTATTTTATATACGAACACCCACGAATTCAAGCGTTTTTACGCAGAAACCGGCACAAAGTGCGCCAAAAATTCTTCATTGCCACTGCCCCCACGAATAGGCGACGAAATAACATCTTGCAATTCAAAACCATTTGTCCGCATCGCTGCGGTCGCGCGTTCTATTGCATACGCGCGCCATTTTTCAGACCGTATCACGCCACCTGTCTTTGCAGCGATGTTGCGCGGAACCTCAAACTGGGGTTTAATCAGCGCAATAATATTTTTTGCACCCCAACGCGACAACACCGGCGCAATATCCGCCAACGAAATAAACGACACATCAATAACAATCAAATCAACCGGCGCAACCGGGGCCAGGCTTCTGATATCCGTCTGTTCCATTGACGTGACACGCGCATCTGTGCGTAATTCAGACGCCAACTGGTTCGTTCCAACATCAACCGCCAAAATATGCGTCGCACCACGCGACAGCAAAACCGACGTAAATCCACCCGTGCTGGCCCCAATATCTAAACAACGCATACCGTCTGGATTTATATGAAATGATTCCAACGCACGTTCCAGTTTCAAACTGCCACGGCCAACAGAATAGGGCAACGCCCCACCACACAGCACATCAGAATCCGAAACCGGCATCGCGGCCTTTTTCGCCACCACACCATTTACAGTGACCAGCCCGGCACGAACCGCCGCCAATGCACGTGCGCGTGTCGGATAAATATTTTGTGCAACTAATGCGACATCTAATCTCATAACAGGACTATTTTAACGCACACCAAAACCGAAATCAAACAAATTTACCACAGCAAAAACGAACAGCGTAAAAAAATAATTTATTCGCAAAATACAAATTACTAAACAAATAACTTAAACTATAACATTACGCCCTGTCGCACCAATATACACAAAAACAGCATAAAAACCACCAAAAAAACGCCTCAGACCGGCAGAAATCCGCCATTTTTTATTATTTTTCACGCCACAGCAGGGCGATTTTTACATTTTTTCATCTTTTTCCATTACCACCATACCAAACAACACAAAACACACAGCAATATTATTTATAACACAAATAACAATAAATAATTATGAAATTATAATAAACAAATTCAACTAAATCAAAGGCGTCCAAACGGCCGGACTCGGCCAACCAACCAAACCAAAGCCAAAACCACATATAATACACACATCACAAATCGGCCCCAACAGGGCCACCACAATCCACCACACAAACACACACAGGAAAGCACACACCACAAACACAAACCACGAAACAAATCCATACGAGCCACAAGAGCACAACACCAACGCGGTAAAAAAATCACAAAACCCACAACAAAACCATAAAGCACACAAAAAAACACAACAGAACCATTGAAACACACAAAATTCACAAAGACCACAAAGATTACACAAAACCCACCAAACCCCATATTACACACACCTAACTATACATAATATACATTATGCGCCTATGGCGCATCGCATTCCCCCGGATTTTTTAACACCATAAAACACGCACCAAAAACATCAAACAGCCGAACAAACAATATGATATTTTGCATTTGTTATAATTTTTGTTAGCCCCGCGTGGCACGCACATCATCCAACAACACAACGCGCGCCCAATCGCACAATCACAATTTGCCACACATAACGTAATGCGCATATTTCGCATTTTTACCCACAAAAAAACAGGACTCGCGCCCTGTTCTTTTGCTTTATTTATTTTATTAAAAACGAATTTTAACGCTTTGAAATCTTTTTGATTTTGGCAACAGATGAATTTGCCACAGAATTTGCAACCTTGGTCAGATTTTTGATTCCTTTTTTCAATTCGCTTTCCTGATTGGGCTGTGCCGCGACCGGTTCTACATCTGAACAGCAATTTGGGCACTTGCACGCAGCAATATTTATCATACTTTTGCAATATGGACACGCGCGCGTCGTTGCAGCCTTTTTGTCGCGCATTTTTGCCACCGCGCGCACAATCAAGAATACCGCAAACATTGTTATTAGGAAACTGACAATGGAGTTCAAAAACAAACCGACATTCATCGTCGTCGCACCTGCGGCCTGGGCCGCCGCAACAGTTGGATATTTTACGCCGGCGACGCCACCAGACAAAACAACAAACAACTGTGAAAAATCAACACCGCCAACCAGCAACCCTATGGGTGGCATAATAATATCTTTGACCAATGAATTTACCACACTGGTCATAACACCGCCGACAATTATACCGACCGCCATATCAATGGCACTGCCGCGTTCTATAAAGTTGCGAAAGTCCTTTACGAAATTACTTTTTTTCATTGTTTTTTCCGTTTTTATTTTCTGATTCATATTGTTCTATTGCACAAATAACCTTGCCCAATGTTTTACGCAAACTCTCGTCACGGGTTTCAACTGTAATATCGGCCAACGCATACGTAGAATAACGTTCATTTATTAACTGGGCCAAAATTTTACGACTGTCTGCGTGCAATAATTGTGGACGCGTATCGCGAAAATTTGTTCTTTTTACAAGCAAATCCAGTCCTGCCTTTAACCAAATTGTCAACGCGCGCCCCGTGACCATTTCACGAACCGCCGGGGTGATAAACGCCCCTTCGCCAGTGGATATAACCTTTACCACAGGTGGCGTTTCCATCAGGCGCGCAATTATCCGTTGTTCTACGCGACGAAATTCCGCCTCGCCGTACATGGCGAAAATATCAACCACGCTGCAACCGGCTGCCGCCTCTATCTCTTTATCTGAATCAACAAACGGCACGCCCAGTTTGCGTGCCAATGCACGCCCAACACTGGTCTTGCCAGCACCCATCAGACCAACCATCACAATCGGCCTGTCTAAATCAAGTTTCAATATTTCGTTCATACGAAAATCATACATAAATTCACCCCCACAGACAATAAAAAACTACCCTGCTCTTCGTCGCTTGACAAATATACATTTTGGCACTATATTTAACACACCAGATTACAAAGGACATATAAAATGGCATACAATCTTGAAGGACGCGTCGCGGTTGTCACCGGGGCAACTGGTGGTATGGGACGCGCAATCGCAGCAGAACTTTACAGACAAGGCGCGACCGTCGTAATGACTGGACGCGATATTGATAAATTAAATAACCTGCGCGACGCCATTATCAAAAAAGTCACCAGCACTTCGCCAAAAACACCGGCGCCACTGGGGATTTCACTGGATTTGACAGCAACAGACGTTGAAAAAACATTGGTAGAATACACAATTCGCGCCACGAACCGTCTGGACATACTGGTCAACAACGCCGGAAATACTGACAGCAAAATGTTTTTGAAAACCAATCACGACTTTTTAAATCGTGTTATGCACATAAACTTTACAACACCGTATTTTATTATGCAGGCGGCACTGCCACAAATGTTGAAAAACAAATACGGGCGCATAATCAATATAACGTCTATTGCCGGCCACAGTGGCGACGCAGGTCTGTCTGCATACGCCGCGTCCAAGGGCGCACTGGCGGCCGCGTCAAAATCAATCGCGGTTGAATACGGCCGACGCAACATCACCGTGAACTGTGTCGCCCCAGGCACCATTGACACAGACGCAGTCACAAAAATACCAGACGCGCGCCAGGTGGAAATAAAACACGCAATTCCACTGCGCCGATATGGCAAACCCGAAGAAGTTGCCGCACTGGTTGCATTTTTGGCATCTGAACAGGCGTCATATATAAATGGCCAGCAAATATTGATTGACGGCGGTTTGATACGATAAAAAAAACATAAACCAGTCCTTAGTTTTTCCCCCACAACGACACGCTGTGGGGTTTTTATTTTTAAATATATAAAAAATGTGATATAATTCTGGCATAGCAATAATTATTCAAGAGAGAGAATATCATGAAACGAACATCGTTATTCGCATTATCAATATTTATCGCCGCCATCACAACTGGGGGCGTCGCGCACGCGGCAAACGTTCCTGCGCACGCTGGCGGTATTTCTGCGCATAACATTCGCGCGATTCAACACACGCTTATGAACAACACGTTTCAAACGTTTGAAGGTTCGGTTGCCGCAACCCTGGGTATGCGTGGCACGCTTGGCACATCCCAGGACGAACAGCCGATAAACCCGAAACAAAATTCGGCCGAACTGTATGGCCGTATACCAATCTATGGCACAATGCCGATGT
Organism: uncultured Rickettsiales bacterium; assembly: GCA_900550565.1. Lineage (GTDB taxonomy): Bacteria > Pseudomonadota > Alphaproteobacteria > Rs-D84 > Rs-D84 > Enterousia. The sequence goes on from URSG01000002.1 coordinate 9,970, forward strand.
ATGGCGAATATGGCGATGACAGTGGCGTATTGCGCGGTCGCAACGGTGGCGACAATATGTTTGAACGCCCCACTCTGCACAGCACCTGGTTAAACTGGCAACACGTTGACGACAACGCCAGTTTTCACGATATGCCGACATTGGATTCTGATTACAATTTGATTATGTTTGGATTGGCCGGTGGCGACGCCCAATTTGGCCAGGGAATTTCCGATTGGGGATTGTTTGGTGGCTATATTGACGCGACCCAAGAAAACGACTTTATCAACATTGATGAAAAAGGCGGCTTTGTCGGCCTTTACAGTGGATACGGGTTTGGTGGCGTAAATGTATCATTGGCCGCAAACGTCGGCGCGTTATATAACAGTGCGGAATACAACATCCACACAGATGAATATGCAAATTTATTTGCCGGTCTGGGGGCCAAGGTCACGTATAACATCGCACTGGACGCAACGTTTACATTACAGCCCGGCGTATATGGCGGATACACGTGGATACGTGGCGCAAACTATACGATGTCTGATGGCACGCACGTCGCGAACAATAATTTTAATATGTTAGAGGTCACGCCCGGCCTGCGCGCAATCAAGCATATTGGCAACAACTGGTTTGGTTTTATCGGCGCGAAATACGTATTCAATTTTGAACACGGTGGCGACGCCAGTGCCGCCGGCGCACAGTTGGCTGATTTAGATTCCGATAATTATTCTGAATATGGAATCGGAATTGAAAAATCCATTGACCGTTTCAATATGTCTGTCAACGTTGGTCGCCGTGATGGTGGACGCAGTGGCTGGACATGGGGAACCAGTTTAAAATATATCTTTTAAAAATAAAAACACCGGCAAATGCCGGTGTTTTTTTATTCCATATTGGCCAGACGTTCCAACTGGTCAGCCGCAATCAATGCGTCAATCATTTCGTCCAACGCCACACCGCCGGCCAAAATATCGTCCAGTTTATACAAGGTCAATTTTATACGATGATCTGTCACACGCTGTTCTGGGAAATTATATGTTCTGATTTTTTCACTACGGTCGCCACTGCCCACCATCGTTTTACGTGCGGCATTGCTGGCCCCCTGTTGTTCAGCGCGCTGTTTTTCATACAGTTTTGAACGCAGAACGGCCATTGCTGCGGCCTTATTTTGAAACTGGCTGCGTTCATTTTGACACGTGACAACAATTCCCGACGGAAAATGCGTAATACGAATCGCACTGTCGGTTTTGTTCACGTGCTGGCCACCAGCCCCAGACGCACGGAAAATATCAATACGAATATCTTTGTCATCAATGACTACGTCAATATCTTTGGCCTCGGGCATAACGGCAACAGATGCCGCACTGGTGTGAATACGGCCGCCGGCCTCGGTTTCAGGGACGCGTTGGACGCGATGAATCCCAGATTCAAATTTCATACGCGCATACGCACCAACACCGTCAATTTTAAATATAATTTCTTTGTATCCACGCAAAGATGTTGCATTTTCTTCTATAACTTCAACCTGCCAGCCGTGTCGCAATGCGTATGATTTATATTGATTGTATAAATCCCCTGCGAACAACGCAGATTCTTCGCCACCGACACCTGCGCGAATTTCCATAATCACACTGTTGTCGTCTGCGTCGTCGCGTGGCAATAATGCGATTTGTAAACTCTTTTCAATTTCCGGCAACCGATGATTTAATTCTGCCAACTGTTCAGTTGCGATGGCGTGCAGTTCTGCATCGTGTTGCATTTCTGTTGCGTCAGCGATACCAGCCGTCGTTTGAAAATATTCATTTATCAACGGCAGAATTTCGGTCAATCGTGAATATTCTTTGGACAACTTGGTCAGTTCATCACCGGCCACATTACCCGAATTCATCTGGGTTTCTATTTCAGATGCACGCGCCTGTATGTCTTTTAATTTTTGTTCTATAATCATATACTTATACCATTATGCTAATAATTTAATTAAATCAGATAGTTGCATTGTTTGCTGTTCCCCAGACTGCATATTTTTTACCGCAACAACACCTGCCACGCGTTCGGTTTCGCCGACAATTACGCTGTATGTAGCACCGATTTTGTCGGCATATTCAACCTGGTTTTTGAACTTTTTATTTGTATCCAGATACGACACAGATGCAATTCCGTTATCACGCAATGCGTTCAACACAGATGATGCATACGCCAAATTTTCATCACCCATTACCAAAACCGCAGCCGTGATTGGCGTCCCAAAATTCGTCAAATCAATCTGGCCTGATTCCAGCAACGCGACAAAGATTCGTGAAAAACCAATCGCCGCACCAACGCCGATAATTTTCGTCTTTGAAAATTTTCCAGCCAAATCTGCATAGCGTCCGCCCCCGGCCGCTGTTCCCAATTCTGGGTGATTTATCAATTTGAATTCAAACACCAGGCCCGTGTAATACGCCAGACCGCGCGCGATTGATAAATCAATTTCGGCATTGTTCACACCCATATCACGCAACACGTCCACAAAATGCGTCAATTCACTAATCGCGGCGTCCAGTTCGGGCGTCCGGCCAACAAATTCGGCATAGCCGCGCACGAACACAGATTTAATTTCATCTTCTTTGACCGGGTCATTTAACGCGTCGCCCAGTCCAGCCGAAAATTCGTCATCGCCCATCGCGTCTTTTTTATCAATCAACACGAAAACAGATTTTTTCTGGGCGTCGTCCAGTCCCAGGTGTGCAAACATTGCGTCCCAAAACGGACGCGACCCAATCAGCACGCGTGACGGCCCAATAAATTCAGACACAGATTTTAATGCACGGTCAATCACAGAAATAATTTCTGCATCATAATTTGCAGACAGCGAATTTATACCCATAATATCCATATCCATTTGGTAAAATTCGCGATAACGACCCTTTTGTGCGCGTTCCCCACGATAGCGTTTTGAAAACTGTGATGCGCGGAACGGAAACACTAAATCGTTCAGGTGTCCTGCGACATAGCGCGACAATCCAACCGTCCCATCATAACGCAGTCCCATTTTTGTATCGCCCTTTTGAAACAGAAACATCTGGGTTTCAATTTCGTCCCAGTTATCTTTATCGGTCAAAACCTCGGCCCGTTCAATGGCCGGCAAATCCAGTTGTGAAAACCCCGCAACACGCAACACATCTTGCATACGGCGCGCACATTCATCAAAGCAACGCTGTTGTGTTGGTAATAATTCTATGAAACCCGACAATGGTTTCGTTGGTTTTAATTCCATCTTGTTATTCCTGTGGTTTATATGGAAAACTGTGACATATCAATGTCAATTATATCATAAAAAATAAAAAACGCTAATACCCACGCCGTGCGGCGTGATGATGTGCAAAAAATACAACTGCGCGTTTAGTCATATTGAGATCCTAGCCGAAATTTGCGCTTTTTCAAGCGTTTTTGTTAAAAATATTGGTGTAATTGCGCGCCATTGACCGCCAGCCAGCGTTTTGCGCGCCCCACCCCATCGCCATACAGCGCGGCAACCGTCGCCCAAAATTCTGGCGAGTGATTCATATGCACACGGTGCGCCAATTCGTGCATCACGACATAGCGCATCACATCAGACGGCGCAAACGCCAACCGCCACGAAAAAGAAATCGTCCCGGTTGACGAACAACTGCCCCAGCGACTGGTTGTGTCGCGCACCGCAATTCGTGTCGGCCACAGTTCGCGTGGCGCAGTCTTTATCATCGCACGCACAGCGACCGCAAATTCCGCCTTTATAAAATCGCGCACGCGACGTTCAAACATATCGGCATCACCACCAACGGTCAACACCCAACCGTCGTCTGTACAGACCAGTTTATTAGAACGCTGTCCCGGCGTATGCATCAACGTGACACGCCGTCCCAAAAATTCAATCGTGCCACCCGGGCGCACGTGCGACTTTTCAGGCGCGGCCGCAAAAATACGTTCCAGCCACCTGCGCTTTTGTTCCATAAAATGCACCGCAGACCCCGTTGTCGTCAACCACGGTTTTGAAATATGAATCGCGCGACTGGGACGCGTTTTTGGACGCAATGTGATATTACGCAACCCACGACGCGTTTCAATTATAACGGGTATATGTTCACCCCACGATGTAATAAATTCCGAATCACCAGACATAACGCGCTATTTCATTTTTTTGATAATATCTGCTGCGATTGCATCTGCATCAAAGCCCATTTCGCGATAAACCACATCGCCCGGCCCAGACAAACCGAATCGGTCAACGCCAACAACCGCATCGGCAAATTCAAACCACGGCGCAGACGCCGCCGCCTCTATTGCGACAACGAATCCACGTAAAATCTTTTTCTTGTATTTATCGTCTTGGGCGCGGAATCCAGAAACAGACGGGACACTGACCACCTGGACATCTGGGCCGATTATTTGCGCAACCGCCACCGCCAGTGGCACTTCGCTGCCAGTAGCCAAAATCGTCACACAAACGCGACGCGTTGCCGCCGGGAAAATAACATACCCACCGCGTGAAATATCAGCATTTTCTGGGGTTGGAATTTGTTTTATTTTCTGACGCGATAAAATCAAACACGACGGACAATTTGTATCAGACACCGCACTGCGCCAGGCGTATGCCACCTCGGCCCCGTTGCACGGGCGAAAAACATTTAAGTGCGGAATCAAACGCAACGACGGCAACTGTTCAACTGGTTCGTGCGTTGGGCCATCTGGGCCGACACAAACGCTGTCGTGTGAAAAGACATAAATTACCGGCAACCCAGACATCGCCGCAATACGAATCGCCGGCCGCAAATAATCACTGAACACCAAGAACGTAGAACCATACGGTCGCAACCCCACCGCCGCCATTCCGTTCATAATCGCACCCATCGCGTGTTCGCGCACACCATAGTTTATAAAATTACCGGTAAAATCATCTGGGGTAATATCGCGATGTGCGGCCGTCTTGGCATTTGTATTATGCGCCAAATCCGCACTGCCCCCAACCAACCGAACGCCGGCCGCAATCATAGACTGCAAATAAATCCCAGACAATTCACGTGTTGAAATATCTGTCTGGCAATCCAGTGTCGGCATATCAGCAACGCTGACATCGGGCTGATTCATAATATATTTTGCGCGCGCGTCGCGACCCACACCGGCCCACAGCAAATCGCCAGAAACAGACATATATTCAGAAATCAATTCTTGCAATTCATCATCAGACAACGCCAATCCGTGCGCCGCCGCCGTGCCGGCCACACTGGCCCCTGCGCCAATAACATCGCGACACCGAATAAATGTTGGCGCATCAGACGATGTCGCCATATCCAACGCCGTGCACAGCGCGTTAAAATTATCCCCAGAAACCGCAGTTGTCCGCCACCCAGACGCACGCATACGCGCCGACACATCAACATCAGTCAACGCCACGCCGTCAATCGTGATACCGTTATCGTCCCACAGTAAAACCAAATTATTTAACCTGTATCGGCCTGCGAACGCAATCGCCTCGGCTGCGACACCTTCGGATAAATCGCCGTCGCCACACAGACAATACACCATTTCGTCCGAGCCTTGGATTTTTGCCGCCAATGCCATACCGACTGCATTTCCAACGCCCTGGCCCAGTGGTCCTGTCGTCGCCATAACGCCATCAATTCCATATTCTGGGTGTCCAGGCAAACCGCCAACTGTGCGAAATGTTTTCAAATCCCCGATGTCATATCCGGCCAACTTTAACGTGGCGTATAACATCGCACTGCCGTGGCCCGCAGACAGCACAAATTTATCACGCCCAGGACGCAAAAAATTTGCATAAATTGTTGTGATAATATTCGCCGCGCCCAGGATAATTCCAACGTGTCCAGACCGTGCGCAACGCACCATATCCAACGCGTATGCGCGGACACTGCGTGACATTTCTGCTAATTGTTTGGCATCAAATCTCATTTTATGATATTATATCACAAAACAAGGTTAAATAAAATGTTAAAAATTTGGACAGACGGCAGTTGCCTTGGCAACCCTGGCCCGGGCGGATGGGCATTTGTTGCGACCGACGGCAAAAACGTCGCAGAACGCAGTGGTGGCGAATCAAACACAACCAACAATCGTATGGAATTGACGGCGGTAATTCGCGCCCTGACTGCGGCACGCAGACACAGCGAAATTGAATTACACACCGACAGTCAATATGTAAAAAACGGTATGCAATCCTGGATAAAAAATTGGAAGAAAAATAATTGGCGCACCGCGGGTAAAAAACCGGTCAAAAATCAAGACCTGTGGATACAACTGGACGAATTATCAAACACAATAAAGATTCATTGGCATTGGGTTCGCGGCCACAACGGAAATGAATTTAATGAACGCTGTGACGAACTGGCACGCACCGCCGCAGAACGCCTGAAATAAACAACCGTCCAAATTGGGCGGTTATCTTTTATCCACGAAATCCCATTGCAACAATGAACATTTCCACACTGTCCTTGCGCGAGGCAGGCGGTTTTATATGATGCACGATTTCAAACTTCGTCTTTATCTGTTTTATCAGTTCCCCTGTTGTGCCACCAGTGAACGATTTTACAACCATCGTGCCACCTGGCTTTAATGCGCGCTGTGCGAAATCAAACGCGTATTCCAGCAACACCATTTGGCGCAAATGGTCCGTCTTTTTATGGCCGACTGTATTTGGTGCCATATCAGACAAGACGACATCAACCGTGCCATTTTGCGTTGCGTCCACGGGCAGATTTAATTTCTGGACCAACCAATCCAGCGCAGCGTCCGTTGTAAAATCACCTTGGTAAAATTCCACACCTGGAATCGGCGTTATTTCCAACAAATCCATTGCAAACACGCGCGACCGCGGATATTGACGCGTGACATACTGCGTCCACGAACCCGGTGCCGCGCCCAGGTCAACTACAACCTGGCCATTTTTCAAGAAATGAAATCTTTCGTCCATTTCTATCAATTTATATGCCGCGCGTGCGCGATACCCATCGCGATGTGCGCGCGCGACATACGGGTCCGTCGCCTGGCGTTGCAACCACGCGACCGATGATTTTCGTGCAGCAATTTTTTTATTTAATATTTTCATATCACTGTAATTTCACAGACCCTAGTTGCCCTGCTTTTTCATACGTTCCATAATGGCTTCCATACCACCCATACGTTGCACCATTGCCATTTGCTGGCGCATTTTGCTGTATTGTTTGATGATATGTTCCACATCGCGCACCGTACAGCCGGCTGTTTCGGCGATACGTGCCTTGGCATTGGCAAATACTTTTTCTGGTTCTGCACGTTCCGCAGGTGTCATCGCTTCTAATATTTTAATTTGTGCATCAACACTGCCGTCTTTGATTTTTTCCTTCATCGCAGACACCGCGCCAGACATTCCCGGCACCATTTTCAACAGACCGCTAAAATTGCTCATTTTTTTAATCTGTTTTAATTGGGCCAACATATCGTTCATATCAAACTGGCCCGACATCATACGTTGGGCAGTTTCCTTCATACCAGACGGCATTTTTTCTTCCATCTGTTTTAATTCTTTCTCGCTCAGTGTTGCGTCATCTGTTTTGACCGTTTCTTGTTTCTTTTTGCCAAAGCCGAACATTTTTCACTCCTTATGTTTTATTTATATATTATTTGCCAATTTGCGATTTGTCCAGATACCGACGCAAATATTTTCCTGTCACAGATTCTGGGACGGCGGCAACCTGCTCTGGCGTGCCAGTGGCAATCACGCGTCCGCCATCTGCGCCCCCAGTTGGCCCCAGGTCAATTACCCAATCTGCCGTTTTTATCACGTCCAGATTGTGTTCTATTACGATAACAGTGTTTCCTGCGTCAACCAATTCGTGCAACACAGACAGCAACATTTTTATATCTTCAAAATGCAAACCCGTTGTTGGTTCATCCAGAATATAAATCGTTTGCCCCGTGCTGCGTGAAGCCAATTCTTTGGACAATTTGATACGTTGCGCCTCGCCCCCGGACAGGTCAAGCGAACTCTGCCCCAGTTTGATGTAATCCAGTCCTACGCGTTTTAACAATTCCAGTTTGCGCGAAATCTGTGGGACATTGATGAACAGATGATACGCTTCGTCCACGGTCATATTCAGCACATCTGCGATTGATTTGCCCTTGTATTTAACGGCCAATGTTTCTTCGTTATAGCGCGCGCCGTGACATTTATCGCATTCCACATACACATCGGCCAAGAAATTCATTTCAATTTTTATCTGGCCATCACCCTGACACGCCTCGCAGCGGCCACCTTTGACATTGAACGAAAAACGCCCAGACGTGTATCCACGGGCCTTGGCCTCGGGCAGACCGGCAAAGAAATCACGAATATTTGAAAACACACCTGTATATGTTGCCGGATTACTGCGCGGACTGCGTCCGATTGGCGACTGGTCAATATCAACGACCTTGTCCACATTTTCCATACCACGAATAATATCGTGCGGACACATTTCAATCTTGGAATTATACAACGCGCGCATCAGTGCCGGATATAAAGTATCCAACAACAACGTAGATTTCCCAGACCCAGACACGCCCGTCAACGCGATAAATTTACCCAACGGGAATTCAACATCAATGTTTTTCAGATTATTTCCACGCGCCCCCGTAATAGTGATTGACCGCCCATTACCACTGCGCCGTTTTTTTGGCACATCAATCCGACGTTTGCCCGTCAAATATTGCGCCGTCAATGAATCCTTGGATTTCATCACCTGTTGCGGCGTCCCGGCGGCAACAACATTACCACCATTTACACCTGCGCCACGTCCAATATCAATCAGATAATCTGCGGCACGCATTGCGTCTTCGTCGTGTTCAACAACGATGACCGTGTTATCTTTGTCACGCAACATTTTCAGCGTGTCCAGTAATTTATCATTATCGCTTTGGTGCAAACCGATTGACGGTTCGTCCAAAACATACAACACCCCAGACAGCCCACTGCCAATTTGCGACGCCAGACGAATACGTTGCGCCTCGCCCCCGGACAGAGTCCCAGCCATACGCGACAACGTCAAATACCCCAGACCGACGTTCTGTAAAAATTGCAACCGCGACGTGATTTCACGCAAAATTACACGTGCAATATCGTTTTCTTTTTGGGTCAGATGATTAGGCAAATCGGTGAACCATTTCAGCGATTCGTCCACCGCCAAATCACACGCGTCCATAATATCAAAACCATTGATTTTGACACACAACGCCTGGATATTCAGACGTTTGCCGTGACACATCGGACACGGTTTTTCAGACTGGTATTTCGCCAGTTCTGCCTTCATCGCATCAGATTCCGATTCGCGCCAACGACGTTCAATATTTGGGATTACACCCTCGTACGGTTTTTCATACACAAAACCGTTCCAGTTTATCTTTATCGGGTCATCGCCACTGCCATACAGGATTAAATTCTTTTGTTCCGCCGTCAGGGTGTGCCACGGTTTGGACAACGGGATTTTATATTTTTTATGCAACGCGTCCAACAGATGTTCAAACTGGCTTAACATTCCGCCACGCGACCACGGCGCAATCGCCCCGTTTAAAATTGACTTTGACGGGTCTGGCACCACCAGGTCTGGGGACATATTTAATTGAACCCCCAATCCGTCGCACGCCGGACACGCACCCAATGGCGCATTAAACGAAAACAGACGTGGTTCTATTTTTGGCACGGTAAAACCACTGACCGGGCACGCATAGTTTTGCGAATACAGCGTATCTTCGTTCGTATCCAAACGGCGCACCAACACCGAACCCGGCACCAAACGCAACGCCCCCTCAAACGACGCATACATACGACTGCGAAATTCGTCTGTGGCGTCATTATCAGCCCCAGACGCCGGCATCGCCAGGCGGTCAACAATCACAAAGATATTATGTTTTTTATTTTTATCCAACGCCGGAACAGACGCCAAATCATACAATTCGCCATCAATTATCGCGCGCTGGTATCCCTGTTTTATCAAGAACGCAATTTCTTTTTTATATTCGCCTTTGCGTTCACGCACCAGTGGTGCCAGAATATAAATTCGCGTCCCAGCCGGAATTTTCATTGTCCAATCAACCATTTCGGCAATCGTCTGGGATTTAATCGGCAATCCCGTCACCGGGGAATGCGGCACCCCAATACGCGCCCACAACAAACGCAGATAATCATAAATTTCGGTCACCGTTCCGACCGTTGAGCGCGGATTTTTTGATGTCGTTTTTTGTTCAATAGAAATCGCCGGGGCCAGCCCTTCTATCAAATCAACATCGGGCTTTTTCTGCATATCCAAGAACTGGCGCGCATACGACGACAGCGATTCAACATAACGGCGTTGTCCTTCGGCATAAATTGTATTAAACGCCAGTGACGATTTTCCAGACCCGGACACGCCAGTCAAGACCACCAATTTGTTTTTTGGTATGTCTAAATCAATATTTTTAAGATTGTTTTCGCGTGCGCCGCGAATTTTAATTATTCCACTCATAAATTCTAATATAGAAAAAATATTAAAAATTGCAATAGAAAGGGCGAAATTTCTTTCGCCCTGAACATAACATTATTCCTCGCTGGGAACATTTGGCATCAGTTTTTCTGGACTTAAATCAATCCCAGATTTACGCACGTGTGCCGCGCCAACCTTTGGTGCCAACTTTCCGTTCACCCAAACATCTACGCCACCGGCATTACCAAATATCGCCTTGGTATTTGTGCCAGACGGAACATAAAACACGTCGCCCGGAACCAACACGCGACTGAATACCGTGTTTCCACGTTCATCTTCTACTTTGACCCAGGATTCATCAATGGCCTGTAAAATAACATTGGCATTGTTACGATTGTCCACGCCAAAGCGTTCACGAACCGCAATCGTATAGGCCGGTTCAGCAACCGTTGCAACGACTGGCGCTTCGTCTGATACAACCTTGTCATCGGATTTAATGCCACTGATAATTGCGATTGTCGCAACCAGCAAAATAATCGCCACCACCGCGCCGGCGAACCATATCCAATGCGCACGAATAAATTGCGCGACATTACGCAACACCGTTTTAAATGACGCCCCCGACACAGGCACATCGCACGTTGTCGCCTCGTCCCCAGGTTCGTCCTTGTCAGAATGAACCTGGCATTCATCGCCCAGGCCCATTTCGCGTTTTAACTTTGTCACGATTTCATCTGGATTCAGTCCCAATTCCATCGCGTAATTACGCGCAAAGCCCAAAACATATACCGGTTCTGGCAACGCGCCATAGTCGCCATCTTCCAGTGCCTGCAAGAATTCTTCGCGAATACACAACAATTTAGAAATTGTTTGAATTTCACGCTTGCGACGACCAGTTGTTCGTGCATTACGCAAAATTTCGCCAACTGTTATTTCAATCTGTGTTTCTGTATTATTATCGTTCATATTTCTTTATCCCTTGTTGCACCTTGCTATCATAAACCTATATTTTGCGACCCGCAACCCCAAAATTCACGAATTGCGTCACGCAACGCGTCCGCATCTGTGATTTGATTGACGCGAATACGAAATTCAGACGAATTTGGCAACCCCGACGAATACCACGCCGCGTGCTTGCGAAACATCGGAACTGCGACCGACGCACCATAATATTCAATCGCATATTGCAAATGTTTCAGCACTATCTCGCCCACATTTTTTGGCGCGCAATCGTGTCCTGCGATTTGCCCCAGGACCCACGGCCGTCCCAATATTGCGCGTCCAACCATTACCCCCGCATAGCCCAGTTTTTCCATATTCTGGGCATCTTGGGCGGTGGCAATATCACCGTTTGCAATAATCGGAATTGGGGCGTCTGACACGTCTGGGTGTACCGCCGGCCCAACATATAACTGGGCGCGTGTTCGTCCGTGCAGGGTTGCAAAACGCACGCCAGAATCCGCAGCAATTTGCACCAGTTCACGCCAGTCACGATGTGCGTCGTCCCACCCCAGGCGTGTTTTAATTGACACCGGAATATCCACCGCACGCACCACCGCCGACATTATTTTCCCGGCTAACGTATGATCGCGCATTAAAAACGCCCCGGCACCGGCACGCGTTGCGACCTTTGGCACAGGACAGCCCATATTTATATCAATCCACCGTGCGCCATTATCCTGTAATATACGCGCCGCGTCCGCCATCAGTGACACACCTGCGCCGAAAATCTGGGCGCCGACGTGTCCCTCGTCCATATAAGAATCAAAATTACGCAGACAGTTTTTATGCGCCCCAACCAACGAATGACACGAAATCATTTCTGTCACCAATGGCGCATCTGGCGCGAACGCGCGCAAGACCCGACGAAACGGTTTGTCGGTAATTCCAGCCAATGGCGCAGCAAAAATTTGATTATCACTAAACATTTGTGATATAATGACATCTATGAAGGAAAAAATCAAAAATTTATTTAGTTTTCTTGGGCGCGCCTGGGGTGCCAGTTGGCGTGGCAAGGCCGGGATTCTGGCGACTGCGTTCGCGCTGTTTATGTTTGTGCGCATTTTCTGGGGTGCGGTCAATGTCCAAAATTTCGTTATAAACATCTGGCGATTGAACAATGAACAAACACAACTGGCCACGGAACAGGCAAAACTGGACGCACTGAACCGTCATATTGACCTGTTGCAATCTTACAGTCCCGACTACGTAGAAGAACTGGGGTTAAAATACCTGAATATCGGCGACGCACAATTCAAGATTTTAAAGATATAAAAAATCCCCGTTTTACGGGGATAGTTTTTTAATTCAACCATACAATTATTATGTTCAAATACATCGCAAAAATCAGCCATAAGATATACGGCCAAACCAAATACCCGGCCCAGCGATTAAACGACCGAAATTCGCGCATCATATACCCAGAAACGATAACCAACACAACCAGCGCAATCAGTGCTGCGCGCGTCATATGCAAACCAAAAAAGAAATATGACCACAATGCGTTTAACACCATCTGGGTCAAGAACAGTGAATACGCCGGTGCTTTGGACTGACGCGCCTTGGCATTACGCACAACCAGGAATAACGCCACCCCCAGCAACGCATACAGCAACGGCCACACCATGGAAAACACCCAGCCGTCTGGGGTCAGCGCAGATTTATTCAGCGCGTTATACCATAAATCAGATGCACCATTTGGCGAAAACAAAACGCCGACTATGCCTGGGACAAACGACAACACCATAGTCAGAATAAATTCCAAGACGACTTTCATATTATCTCTCCTTTCTTGAACTTTGGGCGATAGAATTATACGACAACGCCCCACAACGACACCACAGGAACGATTTCACAAAAAAAACACCGCCAAAATGGCGGTTTATTTTATCGCATAATGCGTTCACGAATATTTATCATCAAACGAACAATCGGCTTCATAAATTCAGGCACGTGCCAGAAATACATCAACACCAATCCAACATTACGACGCACCGCGTGTGGCTTTAACGGAATCAGCGTATCGCCAACATACCAACGTTTTGCCCACAAGAATTCAATCAACGCTAATTCGCGAATACGGCGACGATCGGGGCGCAATCCTGTTCGCGCCTGATACTCGCGCAAGACCTGTTTATACAGCCGTGCATTACGCGACAGCGAAAACAGAACCAGATCGCGCCAACGTTCATATATCCCACAGTTGCCAAAATCAAACACACCCTTTAACCGGCCATCGGGATACACAACAGAATTTGCCCCCTTTAATCCCATATGCACCGGCACCATATCAGATTTGGCAACAGGGGCATTTACGACACCTTCGTAAAACTGGCGAAAACGTTTTAATTGACGCGCAGACATATACGGGCGCAGATATTTTTCCACCAAATCAAATTTGATATACGGCATAGTATTACGAACATCTGGAACGATGCGCGCCAACGCATCAACGTCGGCCGAATGTAATTCTGCCAAAAATCCAGCCGCCGTTTTTGCCAGGTTTCGTTGACGACGCGGTGAAAATTGAAACGTATGCCACGACCAACGTTCCCCCGTCAGCATTTCGTGTACAGCATACTGGAATCCATCACGCTGGACGATTTTAATATCAGGAATTTGAACAGTTATATATTTGCGCAAGAAATTGCAAACATCCGCCTCGCGCGTGTAGATTGAAATGCCCTTGGTGGTGAACCGAAACACACGCGTTCCCACACGAAACGCCGCAGAATCACTGCCATGCCCCAGGTATTTGATTTTTTGTCCTGGGTAATTTTTTTCTAAAAACGCGGTGACTTCTTCCAGTGTCATAACATTTTCCCATTTGACATAAATAAAAATTGGCGCGACCTGTAAATTCCCGTGGCTGCGCATTTATCTTGGCGCGCCCTGCAGGATTCGAACCTGCGACCTGCGGATTAGAAATCCGATGCTCTATCCAGCTGGGCTAAGGGCGCACAGCCCCTATTCTATACTATATTTCGGCAAATTTCAAGTTTTGCATAAACCATAAAAAACACCGTCCAAACGGGCGGTGATTTTATACAAAAATCTATTCACCCCAAGACCAAGTCCTCTCTTGACCAGATTCCTGTTCGCTTACCTGTTTTACAACTCGCGGCTTACCATAATACACCTCTCTCGCACGGACACTTGCTTCGGCAATAATTTCTTTTAATAGCCCTATACTGAAAAAAATGGATACGACTATAAAACACAAACCAATCCAATAGAAAAAGTTCAAATCGCCCCAACGATTAGCGTCACTCGCAGCAATGCTTATGCATAAACCGCCAATAAATCCTGTTGCAAAAGCAAACCAAAAATAATTAGGCCAATATATAGGCGAGATTTTTTCTTTTTTAGAAACATTACTAATATTTTTTGTATCGTTGCTCATCTTTTACTCCTTTTGTTACTTATTGAGATCACCTTCTATCACAAATGGTGATATTTGTGTTTGCATATCTTCTGCTATGTTTACGCTTCTGTACAAATGCAAATACTTTTTCGCCCTTGTTGTTGCAACATAAAACAATCGTCGTTCTGCCTCAACCTCCTCTGGCGGAACAGTGCTCGTATTACTTGGGAAACATGGCCAGATACCATCAATACAATCTAAAATAATGACCTTTCCAAACTCTTGTCCTTTCACTCTTAATGCAGTCGACAAAATTATTCTTGGTTTTTCTTCAATCAATATGTTGTCATTATCTGCCGAACATGCCGCCCGATCTATTGCCCTATTAAAGTCGTCAACAAACCCATCAAAATCTTTGTCATATTTAGTAGCAAACGACAACAAGCTTGCCAACGGTGGGTCTTTGTAATACAAATCTTCCAACGAACGATTATAATTTTGTTGAAATCCCCCAAAGCAACCTAACAACACATCCAAAGTATCATATACATTTTCTGCTTTCATAAATTTATCCAACGCAACATGAAAATCCACAACATAATCACGTAAGAAAACTTTTTCAAATCTAGGTTGTTTTTCCCCTAAAAACAACAAGATTTTGTCTATATTATCGATTGTAGCATAATTTGCATTCAGGGCTCTATAAAGTGTTTCTCTGGCTTCTTTATAAAATTCATTCTTACTAAACATACAGACCAAATCTGTCAAATTCCCCGGTCCAAGTTTCGATTTCCTTTTTATGTCCATCGCCCTATTCAAATTTGCCGCAGCTGACGTATAGAAAAAGGCCAAGTCATCACTCACAGAATATGAAATATTTTCCTTGGTCAGCAAAATCTGATACGGCAACAATGCAGATTTTTTACGCGATAGTACTGCAACTGTTTCATCAGAATTATTAGCCAATGTTACTTTTATGTCCTGAATAATGGCATCAACCATATTTTCTGCCCCATCATATTCCTTTAATTGTATTTCCGCTTGAGCAACTGATGATTTTGCCACAACATTTTTATCAACGCGATTTTGATTATTTTTAATCAATTTCATTGATTTCTCTACAATGTTTGCTGGTGAACGAAAATTTTCATCTAGTACAAACGTCTTGAATTTTGCGCCAAAAATTTTTTCTGGGTGCAATATAAAATACGGACTAGCGCCCCTAAATTCATAAATAGCTTGGTCATCATCACCAACAATAATCAATGACGCACCTGTTATTTGTTGTAAATTTGATATCAACTGTAAATCTAGTGGAGACGTATCTTGAAATTCATCGATAAAAATATAATCAATCTTCGCTGCACCTGTACGCTTTTGTTTTTTTCGGATTTTTTGCGTCAAATCCACATTTGCAAAATATTTTTGATCATCAAATGTATATTGGCCTGTTCCTAACATTTGTTCGCAGCAATCACACCAAAAAGGAATCCAATGTCTGACTATATATTCATGTTTACGCTCATCAGGTTTATCCAGCTCTTTTTTACCGATCAATAACAAAACCTGACGCATAATCGCACTGTAATATCTGTACAATGAAACCTTTTTTATAAATTGCAAATGTTCATTATAAATCTCCATATTTTTAGAAAAATTTCGTGAAAAATCGGTATGTTTGAAACCTATGTTCTTAAATTCATCTATCAGTTCCAAGATTTTTTCACTATTATGAACTCTGGCACGCTTTGTCAACAAAGGTTCATATTTGTCACTATATGCCGCTTTTGTCCATATTGGTTGTAATGTATTTAATACATACCATTTTGTATCTTTTCCAGACACGATTCGCGGGTTTCTTAATACGTTTGCTTTTATATAATTATTTCCCCAACTGTTCAATGTATGAACGGTCACACAAGTATCATTATCGCAACGAGTTCTTATTTCTTCGGCGGCATTTCTTGTAAATGTAAAAATTGATATTTTTACCTTTGGATTATCACTGAACAATTTCTTTGCTTTTTCAACAATTGAAAAAGTTTTTCCGCATCCAGCTGGTGCTAACAAACGAATAAACGCTTCTTTGCTATTTACAAAATTCATTTGTGCTTTTGTCATCGCCATTTTATTGTCCTTTTATAAAAAATACCACCTGAGCAATGCAGGTGGTTGGAGGTTCAGAACTATAATGCGTTGAAAATAGCGGGCTTATTTTAATATATCGCCACCCTCCAACCTTTCATTGATTGGAGGTATTTTTTGTCCCCACGGACACAACGCATAAACGGGTTCTGACGCCCCAACACGGCATCGCCATGTCATTGTATATTCTATCATTGATGCGAATTTTTTCAAGACGATAATTAAACCACAAAAAACACCGCCCAAACGGGCGGTGGTTTATCATAGATTTGTTATCCAATTACATTACGTTTTAATTTCAGCAATTCTATATACATATAGATATCAGATGCTGCATACAGCAACAATGTTATTGCCAGGTAATACACCACTGCGATTGGTGCCGCCATTGGCCAGAACAGCAATGCCACCGCCAACGCAACCAACACTATTGCCATCACCAGGTCAAAACCCCAATGCCCAAACCGCGCACGCGCCATATTGATTGCAAATATCAACGCACGCAGTGCCTTGAACAAGAACAGCGCGACAAATATCACCGTTATCACGCGGATTGACCCCGTCGGATATATACAGAACAACACACCTAACACCACGTTTAGCAGACCAAATATCACGTCAAACCATCCGCTGCCAACATTGCGCGACGCGATAAATCCGACGATTGTGCGATACAGTCCAAACAATCCCAATCCGATACCAATAATAAACATAAACACAGTCAGCACCGCCATCGGCTTGAACGCCATCAGTATTGCGGCGATACCGAACAACAACCCTTCGCATAACAGCAATGGTGCTGATTTATCATACAGACTCTGGACCGCTGTGGCAACGGAATCTGACGGTGTATGTTGCACACGGGTTGCGCGAACCGGCGTGGCTTTCTTAGTTGATTCTTTCTTTGGCATATTAAATTCCCCCCTGTTTGTTATATAATAACATTGTAGTATTTTTGCACCCACGTTTCAAGTGTCGCGCATAGGTAAAAATTTCATCTGCGCCATAAAAAAATCGCCCCGATTGGGGCGGTTTTCATTAAAACGGAATATCGTCGCCAATGTCTGCCACTGAAATTTCTTCGCGTGGTGCCGGTGCCGCTGTGTGCGCGTCATTTGTGCCTTGTGCGTCCAGACTTTTCGCACCTGCCAGAATAACCATCTGGCCAGCGAACTGGTTCAACACAACCTCGGTCGTGAAAACATCTGCGCCCTGTTGATTTTGCCATTTACGCGTGCGTAATGATCCCTCCAGATACAGCTTGGTCCCCTTTTGCAACATACGTTCTGCGACGTCAACCAAATTAGGATTGAAAATCACAACACGATGCCATTCTGTTTGTTCTTTTTGTTCGCCTGTTGCGCGGTCACGCCATCTGTCCGATGTCGCCAATGAAAAACTTACAACCTTTTGTCCGCTTTGCATTGTGCGCACCTGGGGTTCTTGGCCCACGTTGCCGACTAATATCACTTTATTTATACTGCCTGCCATATTCGCTTCCTTTGTTTCATTGTATGTTTAATGAAAGCAATTACGTGAAAAAAAAGCAAGTAAAAATAACAAATCTTGACTTTTTGGGCAAAAAAGTGTATAATTGACCCGTGAAAATGAACAGGCGGCAAATTCTTGTGCGCCATCCCCACAAAAGGATTTATTTATGCATGTGAACGAATTAAAGGCGAAATCGCCCCAGCAACTGCTGAAAATGGCCGAAGATATGGGCATTGAAAACCCATCGCAATTAAACGTGCAACAGTTGCGCTTTGCTGTGATGCGCGTGTTTGCCGCCGACAAGAAAATCACACTGATTGGCGACGGGGTTTTGGAACGTATGCAGGACGGATTTGGATTCTTGCGCGCCCCGGAAAGCAATTACTTGGCTGGGCCAGATGATTTATACGTGTCGCCTAATTTGATTAAGAAATATGGTCTGAAAACCGGCGATTATATAGAGGGCCAAATCCAGGCACCCCAGAACGAATCCGAACGCTATTTTGCGCTGGAAACGATTGAACGCGTCAACGGTGATATGCCTGATAAATTACGTCACCGCGTGTCATTTGATGATATGACGCCACTGTATCCTGATGAAATGTTGCGTATGGAAATCCCAGACGACAAGGACAAAGGACGCAGTCTGTCCGCGCGCGTTATTGACCTGATTTCCCCAACCGGCAAGGGTCAACGCAGTCTGATTGTTGCGCCACCGCGCACAGGTAAAACCGTTATGTTGCAGAATATCGCACATTCTATTGCGACGAATTATCCAGACGTAAAACTGATTGTTTTGCTGATTGACGAACGTCCCGAAGAAGTGACTGATATGCAACGCAGCGTCAAGGGCGAGGTTATTTCATCTACGTTTGACGAACCAGCGGCACGCCATATCCAGGTGGCCGAAATGGTCATTGAAAAGGCAAAACGTTTAGTAGAGGCTGGCCAAGACGTCGTCATCTTGTTGGATTCAATCACCCGTCTGGGGCGCGCATACAACACATGCGTCCCGTCCAGTGGCAAGGTTTTAACCGGTGGTGTTGACGCATACGCATTGCAACGCCCGAAACGTTTCTTTGGTGCGGCCCGTAATATAGAAGGTGGTGGCTCGCTGACCATCATCGCGACTGCGCTGGTTGATACTGGTTCAAAAATGGACGAAGTTATTTTTGAAGAATTCAAAGGAACCGGCAACAGTGAAATTATTCTGGACCGTAAATTGTCCGACAAACGCGTATATCCGGCGATTGATATTACAAAATCTGGTACGCGCAAAGAAGACCTGTTGGTGGGCAAAGACACACTGTCAAAAATGTATGTCTTGCGTCGCATTATCAATCCAATGGGAACATTGGAAGCGATGGAATTCTTGCTGGACAAGTTGCGTCTGACAAAAACAAACGCTGACTTTTTCGGTTCTATGAATCAATAACAAACGGGGCATTGCCCCGTTTTTAGTGGAACGATAAAATGAAAATATATTTATTTGCGGCAACGACCGCATTTTTTTTATTTGCATTTGGTTGTGGTGTCCGCATTGGCGCATTGCGCTGTGCGCGCGACGCCGGCCAACGCGCAATCACACAACAAAACAAAAACATTAAAACCCAGGTGACAGTATATGAAAAAACTATGCATACTGGCGTGCGTGATATTCGTCGCATCTTGCGCGAAAAATACACCATTGCCGAATAACGCTTGCGCGCCCTGTATTCCGATTTACGGTCATAAAACAGATTGGGACCAAATCAGTGACGATTTGGCCCGCAATATTTACAAACATAATTTGATGTGCAACGAAATTTAATCCGCCAACGCAATGCCCACCAGTTCACGAACAATTTGCGCGCTTTGTTCATCGTCGTCGCGTGGCGCATATTCCACAAATTCAAAACTGTGCGCATCAGGCGCGAATGCGTGTACCAACTGGCGCGCCGTGTCCAGCGACAAACCGTCTGGTTCCGGCACCAACACAGATTTAAATACGTCCGCATCAATCGCGTCAAAATCAAACGATACAACGTATGGCCGATCATCAATTTGGCGAATAACTTCGCCTATGACGGCGTCAACTTTTTCCGGCGTGTCTAAATCCAGTGGCGTGCGCATAAATATATTATTTTGGTTCACGCATTCAATTTCTGCTGGTTCGTATGAACGCGTCCCCAGGTAAAAAACATTTTCCGGGCGCAATGCCGGCACGCGTGATTGCAGTCCCAACCAACGCTGGTCGCCTGTTCCCAACAATGCGCGAACATTTGTTCCGTGTGGCGCGCCAGACGCCTGGGCGCGCGATGATTCAGGACTGTGAATATCCAAATGCGCGTCAATGTATATCAAACACAAATCTTGGTCCTGGATTCTGTCTGCCAACGCCGCAAAATGCCCAAAGTTGACCGAATGATCGCCACCAATTAAAACGTGCGATGCGCTGGGGGTCTGGGCATAAATTTTACGCTGAATCAAAAAGTTTTCACCGAATCTGTCGTTGTTCCATAATTCAGTGTCGCACGCATCGGCGGACACAATCGTCCACTTTGCATCAGGGAACATTTTTTGCACCGCCGCCGGGGCCAACGCCGGGCCACCGTCAACTAACTTTGCGGTCGCACCGCGTCCATACTCAATACCAAACAAAGATTTCATTTATACGACTCCACTATGCTCTGGGCAGCGTTTTTTATTTTTTGCAGCGATGTTTCATACGTCGCACAGTCGCGCGCGATTTCTGAACGATATGCGTCACGCAGGTTTGCCGCCATATAAAAACACCCACGCAAATGCTGCACACAATAATCATGACCTGTGGCAAACGCGTTTTGACCGCGCACCCTGCTTTCAGTTCCGGCCCAGTCAATATTTAGCGCGTCGTCCAGTTTTTCCCATGAATTTTCACCTGAATATTTACCAACAGCGTCCATCCAATACTGATTCATTTCTGCATCAGTCCAATTTTTCTTGGTCCGCATAGTCAGGATTTTTTTTATCAGCGTGTCAATATCCGTCTGGTATTTCGCATCAATCTGCGCCAGGCTGGCACTGCAATAACAGCGATTGTATGCCGTATTTTCACGCTGGCAATATCCGTTCATACATTCTGTATAATCCGCCAAACACCGCACAGACGATATTGCAGTGCCGTCTGTTGCGATTGTGTTATTCGTCGTGGTATTGACCCGATTCACCGTGGTTGCGTCATCGCGACCGCCACGCGCAACCACGCGGCGCGCCGAAACGCCACGTGACGTATTCCCAGTTGCCGTCCGCGTTGCCGAATTTGTCGCACTGCGCGCAGACATTCCACGCGCAACCACGCGACGGGTATTTGCGACCCCAGAATTTGTTGCCGACGCCACTGGTGCAACCGCCCCAGTCTGTGTCACCGCCGCGCGCGCCGCCCCAGACGTCCCACGTGGCACAACACGACGGGTAAAACTTTCTATCATACAGGTATATGAGTAATTTTATTCGTCAGATACGGATACATATTATTGTATGAAGTAGCGCTGACATAATCAGATGCAACCGTCCCAGTTGGCACACGCCCAGTTGCACAAAGACCAGCCCCTGCGCCCCCTGCAAGAATAATAAACACGGCCAAAAATCGGACAATCTTACTCATATACCTGTATGATAGAAAGTTTTACCCCCCACGTTCAAGCATAAAATAATATAAACATTTGCAATTCAAAAAAATGCTGTTATAATCTGTGTCGTTTCGGGGCGTAGCTCAGTCTGGTAGAGTGCTTGCTTTGGGAGCAAGATGTCGAAGGTTCGAACCCTTTCGCCCCGACCATGAATAAAAAAACGGTATCATCAGATACCGTTTTTTTATTCATTGATTGAGTGTGTGGGATTCGAACCTTCGGGAAAGAAGGTTCGAACCGCAGGCACAAGGCAGACGGCAGTATGCTGGTTCGCGTCAGCGAATGTGCCAAGGTCGGCATCAGCCAATCCTTTCGCCCCACGGCGGACGAGAACGAGTGCCCCACAGGCACGGCGCATTTATGCGCCAGCCGAGGGAATCTTTCGCCCTATTTCACTTTGGGTCGTTTTTTATTTTTTTCCGTGTGACGCGGATTCAAATTTAGTTCTTTTGCTTTTTTGTGATATAATTTGTGCAAAGGCAAAAAGATATGGTTAAACAAAATATTGAAATTCAAAACGCACGGCAAACTGTTGATTTATTAAAATTGTATTCCGCCGCAAAAAAACAAGACGAACAAGACGCCTTGTTGGAACAAATTCATTTCGTAAATTATTGGGCCTATGTATTACTGACAAAATACGATTATGATGCGGTTGATTTGGCAGACAAAATAAACCAGGCCATCAAACTGGACGCGTTTCGTCCAAAAAATATGTCTGTGGTTCAAATGGCAATCAGTCATGACCTGGAATATATCAATGGCGATTTTAATACGTTTGACCAGAAATTAAGCCAGATGGAAAAAACCAACCAGGCCCCTGAAAAAATCCGCGATCGTTTAAAATGTGGGATTGGCAATATACGTATTCTGGCAGAACAGTTTTCTGTGGATTGGATTCAGCGGTTAAAAAAACACCCAAAATTAGTTAACGCCGCCCGTAATGCGAACAAAGATACCGCCGTGGGCGCATATAATAAACTGTTCGCCGCACTGACCCAAGATTTTTGCCAAGAATATAATTGCCTTATAGAATCCCAGGTCGTGACCACCTGGACCGCCCCCGATGGCACACCTGATACAAAATCTAAACGCCACGGATGCCACCAAGAGGCATACAGTTTAAGTTTATCTGACAACCTGTCAAAAACAGAACGCGATAAAATCATTGCGGATTTCAGTAAAAATCCCACAAAAACACCGGGGGCGCGACGCAAATCGTTTATTAAAATAAATATTACCAAGGCCCACCAGGACATTCCAGATTCAACAGATTTCTTTTATCACATGATAAGTTTATTTGCACACGAAATGCATCACGCATTGGATTACCAAAATCCACGCGCAGGCGCACTGGGGCCACAAATAAATAACATTGACAAAAAACATTATAAAAGTTCATCACAAGATACAAAGGCGTATTATGAATCGGCCACAGAAATCAGTTCGTATGAAATACAACGCCAATTATTCAATCAATTAAAAAACACGCGTTTTTAACGCGCAACAAATATGAATATTTCAGTGGATTTTATAATAAACATCGGGGGCAAAATACCCCCGATGCAAAATTGATGTTTAATATGGCACAAAATTATTTCACACTTTGCGGACCATTATGTAAATTTACACCGCGCGCCATAAATTCGGCCGCCAAATTCACCGCCGCAATACCTTTCTTGTAGCCTGCCCCATTCGCCTTGTTTGCAACGGCGTTTGACGCAATACTAAACTTACTCACATTATCAGTCATATTCAATGCCTCTTGTCAAAACATCTCTCTGACAGTGGTCAGATTATACCAAAAAACCTTTTTTGTCAAGTATAATTGTCAACAATTTGATTTATTGTTCACAACCATACATTCCACACGGTTCATTTGCCGAATACTCTTCTACCATAATTGGCGCAGCCTTGGCCTGTTCGGTATAGTGTGTTTCTTTGACTACGCGCACGCGACGATTGGCCGCATTTGCAACGCCATCAGCCGTCGGCACAGCCAAATCTTCTTCGCCGGACGATACCGCGACAATCTGGCTGGCCGGGATACCGTATTTAATCAGCATTTTTTGCACAGCCTCGGCACGACGACCACCCAACGCATAGTTATAATCCTTGCTGCCCATTGTGTCGGTATGTCCAACCACAGACACCTTGATATTCTTGTTTTCCTGGGTTGCATTGGCCAATTTTTTAATCAAGTCCTGGTATTCGGGTTTGATTGTCGCCTTGTCAAAGTCAAAGCGGATTTCAAACACTTCTTCCATTACGTGCTGTTTCGGTTCCAACGGAATCTGTTGCACCTTGATAATTGTTTTATCCCCAGACGCCGCCTGAATCTGGTCCAGGCGCGCATTTATCGCCGCCAATTCAGACCGCATTGCCATCATCATATTGATAAATTCCTGGCGCGAGACCAATTCATCGCCAACCATTGGGATTTCATCTTGGGCCGATTGGGCATTTTGGCAATCTGCGTTTTCAGGATTTGCCGCACAGTCCGCCGACAACATCGCCATATTATTGCTGTCCGATATTGTTTTGTCGCCGCCATAGATATTCTGGTTAAACACCAACGGCTGGACCGGCACAGGATTTATCAAATTCTGGGGAACATTTACATTATTGACAATAATCACACCGTCACGCGCACGGCCAGTACCACTCATTGCGCGCATTGTGCGTGTTTCTGGGTAATAATCTGTTGGTTTATTGCTGGCATTTGTGACCGGACGACGTGATTGAACTGCGATCGTTTCAGTCGTTGTTGTCGTCATTGTGGACGTGCCAGTATTATTTACAATTTTACCGCCCTTGCAATCACGCAACGCCGTCATTGTTTTCAAATATCTGTCACGACATTCGCGCGCAGTGCCGTCTTGGCCACTGGCCGCGGCAGACAACCAGCAATCAAATTTCGCCTGGGCCTCAGCCGCCAGTTGCGGATTTGTTTCCGTGGCATCATTTTTTAATTGTTCCATCAAATCATTATATGCCGTGGACAGTTCAAACGATGTCTGTTCGTCGTCAACCGGCCAATTTTCCAGTGATTCTGGGAACGGCACTTCGCCACTGAATGCGGCGACCGCCTTTTGTGCGAACAGTTCGCCCATTTCCGAATATCCACTGGTACGGGCATTATAAATCGCATACGAACGATAGTTCATCGCCAACTGATTTAAAAACGAATCCTGGTGCGGTGCAGAATACACATCCAGTTGTTCCACATAGTCAACCGTTGGCGTATCAATCGGCGCATATTCGTTATTATTACTGCCTGCGCAGGCCGCCAACATCGCGACAGACGCAACCGCAATTACACGTGATACAATCCAAGTTGCCACACAAGATTTATTTTTCATCAGAAATCCCTTCTCTATAATCCCCTGTATTATACGATTTTTTGTTATATGAGTAAAGCAAAAAAAGTGCGATACGCATCGCACTATTTATTTGAAAACTGTTGAACAATCGCACCCAACGAAGACAAACCACCAATACCGCCACCACTGGTCACACCGCTGACCGATTGCATAATCGCGTCGGTATTCGTGGACTGGCCCATATTGCCAACTGTGCTTATCAAGAAATCGCCCCACATCGCGCGCTTTTTCGCACTCAGTTTTGCATAACTGCAATTTTCCATTCTGGACAATAATTTCGCGGCCATCGTTGCCTCGGTCTTGGTATAGTCCGCCGCAGAAAAATCAATCAAATTAAATATTTCATAAATATCCGAAACATCTACTGGATTTTTACACGACAAAGACCCATCAGAACAATACGTTGCCGTGCTGGCCATCGGGAACCCTTCCCAGACCATATCCGCGTTGCCGTCACCAGAAAAATAGTCATAGCATATATCCGCCGCATCGGTTCCGGCCGCAATACGCACCGCCTGGGCATAACCGCCACGCGCGATTGAACACGGACGTCGGTTCAGGCGTTTTTGCGCATCTTCTGCGGTCATTTCGCCAACCTTAGCCCACTCTTTCATTGTATTGTTCACAAATGTAATTTCCTGCGATGATGGGACACATTCCGCACTCAGTGCCTTTTGCTTTGCACTCAGTTGTTGCACGCTGCTGACCAAATTCAAAACCGTCCCGGCCAAACTGGCCGTTGTCGCAGGCGTAGATGACGACTGCTGGGTCACGGGCGCAGCCTTTTTAACAGTCACCGCCGCAAACGCATCAGATACGCTTGCAATCAATGTCATACACAGAAAAAGCCGTAAAAATTTTTTCATCTCTCTTGGGTGCTATTATAACATAAAAAAAAGACCGAATAAATATAAAAATTGCTTTTTGTTGTTTGGCGCGTTAAACTAGTCCATGTGCAAGGTGACAAACGTAATTTTATTATCTTTACAAAGCACAGACGCTTAAAGCGACTGTGGCAGTTTTTCTTTACCGGCTGGGGGCTGGTAATGGTGGCGGCGTTGGTCGCCGGGTCCTTGTTCACCAAGCAATTATTGTGGACGCCAATTTCGGCGGTAAATATGACCGACATCGTCAGCAATCAGTTCAAGATGTCTGGCGCATCATTTGCCGGCACCGATACAAACGGCGAACCGTTCAAACTGCGCGCGGCGTCTGGCCGTCAAGAATACGGCAAACCTGATATAATATTTCTGGAAAACGTATCGGGGACGGTTGTCCGCCGAACAGATGGCAAACGCATAACTGATGAAATCCGCGCCAGTCGCGGTCAATATAATCGTCGCAATAAAACCGTCACTTTGCGTGGCAATGTCCGCATTGATTCCAGTAATGGCGACAAAATACTAACTGACGAATTGGTGGTAAAATTATGAAGCAATCCGTATTACGCATTGAACACTTGTCCAAATCGTATGGCAAACGTATGGTTATCCGTGATATTTCTATGATCGCACGCCAGGGCGAATCGGTTGGCCTGTTGGGGCCAAACGGTGCCGGAAAAACAACGGCTTTTTATTGCATAACGGGCCAGTTGGCGGCTACCGGGGGCCAAATATTCCTGAATTCCCAGGATATAACCCACCTGCCGTTTTATCAGCGCGCCCGGCTGCATATTGGATACCTGCCCCAGGAAAACAGCGTTTTCCGTGGCCTGACAGTGGAACAAAACATTATGGCAATTTTGGAAGTGGTTGAACCCAGTCGCAAAAAACGCAACATAAAACTGGACGCATTACTAGATGAATTTTCCATATCGTCATTACGGCGCAGTCCGGCAACTGCACTGTCGGGTGGTGAACGTCGTCGTGTTGAAATTGCACGTGCGTTGGCGAACGACCCAAAATTCATATTGCTGGACGAACCATTTGCTGGTATTGACCCGATTGCCGTGAACGAAATCCGCAGTCTGGTGTCACAGTTAAAGAATCGTGGTCTGGGCGTGATTATCACCGACCATAACGTGCGCGAAACACTGGGCATCACAGACCACAGTTATGTATTGCACGACGGTATGATTTTAAAACACGGCACCACCAGTGAAATTATCAAAGACGAACGTGTAAAAAAGGTCTATCTGGGCGAAGATTTTACAATGTAGAACGCAACCCTGAAAAAAACGCCCCAAACGGGGCGTTTTATTCAGAATCGTCATCGTCAATATCGTCATCATCAACGCCGGCGGCATTTAAATCAATTTCTTTGGGAATACCTAAAATATCTTCTATTTTTTCAGACGCGGCGTCCAAATCAATTTTGTGCAAAACAGCAAATTCCTGGGCCATACGTTCCAGCGCACGCAAATACAACTGGCGCGCAGAAAACGTCATCGTATCCGCCGCCGTGCGACGTTGCAGGTCACGAACAACCTCGGCCAATTTCATTGGGTCGCCCGAATTGATGTTTTCTTCGTATTGTGCAGCACGACGCGCCCAAATCATACGCTTTGCCCCGGCTTTGCCCTTGGCAGACGCGATTGCCTCGTCCATCTTTTTGGGTGTGGTCAATGGGCGCAGTCCTGAAATTTCGGCCCGTTCAACCGGCACGCGCAGTGTCATGTGATTACGTTCAAAATCAATGACCAGCATTTTAATTTTTTGGTCGCCGATAACCTGTTCTTCGGTTCGGACCAGTTTTCCAACGCCCTGGGTTGGATACACAACATACTGACCTGTTTTAAAATCTAATTTCTTGCTTGGCATAATAGCTTTACCTTTTGCGGTTGCCATTCTCTCTGGTTCAGGGGGTATTATACCACAAAAAATCCAGAAAAACAAATAATTGCCCATAAAAAAATCCCGTCCCATTTGGGACGGTGACATATTATCGGTTTATACGACGCACCGCGCCTGTTCGGCGCACCGCCGATGCACGATTTATGGACGAACCGCCCTCGGCCTTGGCACATACCCATTTATGATTCTGTAATATTGCCGTCAGCCCATCGGCACAGTCCGGTTTTTCCAGTTGCCACGCAAAACAGCCACCCTTTTGATATGATTTATACGTGCTGTTATCGCCACCACGGGTATATGCGCCGTATTCAGGATTCCAATCGCCGGCTGGTTCCCCATTGCACCATTTACGCTGGCCAAAACATTCTATGCGATTGCCAGACGCGTCAACCAATTCCACTGGCGCACCGGTATCGGTGTATCCAGACGCCGCCGCGCGACCATTGCCCATTGCGCGCCCCGTTTCCAAGTCACGACACCATAACTTTTGACATTCGGCCGCCTTGATTCCGTCAACCTTGGCGTGTTCGGTCAATATATACCCCGGGCCACACGATGTAAACGTCCCAGAATGCGCACAGAACATAACTGCAACACACATTATCACAGAACAAATTATTTTTCTCATACGCTTCTCTCTTGGCCTTTGCCACTATTTTACACAATTTACGGCGAAATTCCAAACGCTTTTTATTGTCCCAATCCAGCCGGTGTAAAACGCCCGATGTTGTTAAACAGTTCCTGGATAGCGTTCAGTTCAATCGCCGCCGGGATTTCTGTTTCGCCATCTGCGATACGCACATCTGGCAAATCATCATCGTGTAAAACCTGGGTTCGGGTCACGCGATTGCCATTGACCCAGGCCAGCAAAACTGTGCGATTATCGTATGTCTTTTTCAATGGCCCACGATAATTTTCATCTGCGCCATAGTAAATCCACACAGTATCCCCGTGTATTGTTTTAACCTGGGGCGCACCGATTTGCTGTTCCAGTTGTTCTGTTGTTTTTATCTGGCCCAGACGCGTATCCAAATCCGCCGGGAAAACATATCCACGGTGTTTTGTTTGGAACGTACAACCTGCCAACACAATGGCAAAAATCGCGATTATTTTTTTCATATTTTTACCCCTCGCCATTTTCTTTGGTTTCGTTTGTCGCGTGCATCATTGCAAAATGCGCGATGTATTTTTTCAGTTCGCCCTTATAGCGATTGTTTTCCTTGGCAAATTCAACCAGTCTGTCAAAGTTTGGATTAACCGCGCGTGCGGCGCCAAAACGACTCTCGGTTTTCAAAAAGTCTTCCAATGGGGCCGGATTATCAATATTTGAATCCAGCGTCAAAGGATTACGCCCATCCATCACCATTGTCGGGTCAAAGCGATACAGTGGCCACGCGCCAGTCTGGACAACCTGGGTCTGGTGCTGGACACCGTTTTGCAGTGCGAACCCGTGCGCGATACACGGCGCATACGCCAATATGATTGATGGCCCCGGGAACGCCGCCGCTTCGCGGAACGCACGAATCGCTTGGACGGGATTTGCCCCCAACGCGATTTGCGCAACGTATGCCCCAGACATCATCGCAATCATACCCAAATCTTTTTTGGCGTGTTCTTTGCCACCAATGGCGAATTTCATACTGGCCCCGAACGGCGTAGATTTTGATTGTTGACCGCCGGTATTAGAATACCCTTCGGTATCCAGAACCAAAACGTTCACATTTTCGCCACTGTGCAAGATATGGTCCAACCCACCATATCCAATGTCATACGCCCAGCCGTCGCCACCGATAATCCAAACAGATTTATCAACGATTGCGTCAACCAAACTTTCCGCCAGACGCGCGCGCGGCTCGTCAATCGTCGCCAATTTTTTGCGCAACATTTTTGCGCTGGCGCGTTGGGCGTCTATGTCGTGCGTATCAAACATTGCATCAACATTTGGCACATTTAATTCAAACAACAAACTGCGCAACGTATCGCGTTTTTGATTCAACGCCAACCGCATTCCCAGACCGTATTCTGCGTTATCTTCAAACAACGAATTAGACCACGCCGGCCCACGACCATCTGCATCACACGTCCACGGTGTTGTCGGCAAATTCGCCCCATAAATAGACGAGCACCCCGTTGCATTTGCAACCACCATGTGATCGCCAAACAGGTGCGCCAACATCTTGATATACGGTGTTTCACCACAGCCTGCGCACGCGCCCGGGAATTCAAAATAATGCGGTAATAATTCTACGTGCTTTGGGATATTCAGGTTCAGTTTTTCGCGTGGAATATCTGGCAATTTTACCGCCGCGTCAAACGCACGCTGATTTTCATCGGCAACATCACGAACGTCCTTCATTGCCAACGCCGCCACTGGACAGTTTTTCACGCACACCCCACATCCTGTGCAATCCGCCGGCGAAATTGCCAACGTATAATACATATCAGGCCCCAATTCTGGCGTTTTCATTGGCACAACAACCAGTCCCGATTCGCGTGCAGCCGCGACCTGGTCGGCGGTCAATGCACGGATACGAATTGCTGCGTGCGGACACAACATAGAACATTTTCCGCATTGGATACATTTTTCCAAATCGCACGTTGCGACGCGTTGTGATATAGAACGTTTTTCATACTTTGACGTTCCGACCGGATATTGCCCTGCGCCAAATATGCCATCTGTGCGGAAACGCGACACAGGTATCGCATCGCCACGCTGGGCGGCCATTTCGCCCAATGTTCCGGCAATTTCAGCCGGCGCATCTGGGGTCATTGCCGGGATAAAGTCTGGCGCAAAATTTGACACCGACGACGGCAATGTGAATTGATGCAGGTATTCTGCGGCACGGTCAACCGCGGTCCAGTTTGCCTGGACGACGTCCATACCTTTTTTCTTGTATGTTTTTTCAATCGCCGTCTTGGCAGATGTGGCCGCAACCGCCGGGTCAATAATCTGGGTCAGATTAAAGAAATTCAGCATAATAAACGTGTTTATGCGGTTCCCCAGTCCCAGTTCATTTGCCGCCCCATTTGCGTCCAAGAAATACACATTTGCGCGCAATCTGATTAAATGTTCCTGGGTTTCCCGTGGCAGGTTTGCGAACGCCACATCTGGGGCCATTGACGTATTTATCATAACCGTTCCACCTGCGCGCAGGCCACGGAACACGTCAAACCGCTGGGCAATCATAAAGTTTGAAACACTGATAAAATCGGCGACTTCTATTAAATACTGGCTTTTAATCGGTGCATCAGAAAATCTGATATGCGACGCGGTAAGCCCACCTGATTTTTTAGAATCATAGACCGCGTATGATTGCGGATACAGGTCAGAATTTTCACCAACAATTTTAACGATATTTTTAACCGCCCCAACTGTGCCGTCCGAACCAATACCATACAATATTGCCGTCTTGAAATTTTCGGCCTGGACTGCGAACGCAGGGTCTGTCTTCAGCGACAGCCCCGACAAATCGTCATCAATCCCCACGGTAAAGTTATGATGCAATGTATCGCGCATCAGGTTTTCATAGACCGCCTTGACATCGCGCGGTTTGAATTCTTTGGACCCCAACCCATAACGTCCACCATATACCGCCGCCGCGTCGCCTACGACTGTTTTAACATCTTGGTATAACGGTTCGCCGATTGCGCCGGGTTCCTTGGTTCGGTCCAGCACCGCGATACGTTTTACTGATTTCGGCAACGCCGCGCGCAACGCGTCCACCGGGAACGGCCGGAACAAGTGTACCTTGACCAGGCCCAATCCACGTGGCAAAAACGGCAGTGTTTCTTCAATCGTTTCACAGGCACTGCCCATTGCGACGATAACATTTTCGGCATTTGGGTCGCCCACATAGTCAACCAAGTGATACGCCCGTCCTGTCAATTTGGCAAATTCATCCATACATTCCTGAACAATTCCGGGCGTGGCCGCATACAGTGGGTTTGCCGCCTCGCGTCCTTGGAAATAAACGTCTGGGTTTTGTGCCGTTCCGCGAATCGTCGGGTGTTCAGGCGACATACCGCGGTCACGATTTGCACGCACCAGTTCATCAGGAATCATTTTACGCAACACGTCATCTTCTATTCTGACCAGACGCGATTCTTCGTGGCTGGTTCGGAATCCGTCAAAGAAATGCAAGAACGGCACCCGTGCTCGCATTGTTGCCGCATGTGCGATTGCCGCCATATCAGACGCCTGTTGCACGCTGTGACTGGACAACAGTGCAAATCCCGTACTGCGCACCGCCATCACATCGCTGTGGTCGCCAAAGATTGACAGTGCGTGTGTTGCCAATGCGCGCGCGGCGACGTGCATAACGAACGGCGTTTGTTCCCCAGCGATTTTATACATATTTGGAATCATCAGCAACAACCCCTGGGACGCCGTGAACGTTGTTGCCAGCGACCCCATTTGCAACGCGCCATGCATTGCGCCGGCCGCGCCCCCTTCGGATTGCATTTCAATTATCTGTGGGATTGCGCCCCAAATATTTTTCTTGTGCTGGAACGCCCATTCGTCCGCCAGTTCGCCCATTGTACTGCTGGGGGTGATTGGATAAATCGCCGCAAAGTCAACGCATCTGTATGCAACATCCGCTGCCGCCCAGTTCCCATCAACAATCAAATTCGCCATTTTGCCTTTTCCTTTTACAAATTTTATACAGATGCCAAAATCATACCGCGATTTTTATCGCAAGGCAAGATGATACTTGCGAAATCCATTGACAAAACCATATTTTTGTGTTAAACCAAAAGAAACAATTTTAAACCCCAAGGAACACCATGTCTGAAACAACCAACCAAGAAGAACAGATTGAAGTTGATGCCGGCATAGACACCAACGAAGTTGCATATATCAATGCAGAAATCGGGACCAGTTTGCTGGGGCAAATCTCGGTTGCGAACCAACAAGAAACCATTGACCAAATCGTCACTCGGATTCAGGCGGTTCCCCGTATGCCGACCATTTACAGACCCAAGAAACAGAAATCGCCATACGAAATTACCGATCGCCAGATTTTTGATTTATACATCAATGGATACGGTCTTGATTTAAATGCATACAGTGCGTTTGCGTCATTATTGGCGATTATGCGTGCGCGTGGTGTAATTATTCGCACGAACGTCATCGGCACAGCCCAGGGCGTTGCCGGCCTGTTAGCCGTCCAAGGCACCCCTGGATTTCGCATTATGTATGAAACATCATACATTGTTCCATACAGTGTTCCTGCGACACGGCGCGTTGTCGGCTTTTCCGAAGTGGTTGCAGGCTATCAGCCGAAACCAGACGCCACCAACAGCGACGCGATAAAATTGGTTCATTCTATATACAGCGATAATTCTAAACTGAGTATGGACGAAATCCGCAAAATGACCCAGGACGGCAAACCGATTTCAGCGTATCATTGTCTGAAAAATGGTATGTGCGATTGGGTTTTACAAAGCAACGGAAAAATACGCGGTCGCTAAAACAAAAACGCCCAAACGGGCGTTTTTTTATTTTTTATCTTTGCTGTCTTTTTTATCCTTGCCGTCGGCTGGCGCGTCTGCGTCATCGGCCGGGGCAACGGCATCACAGACTGGCGCGCGCAGTTTTAACTTGGACATCGCACGCACCATATCCATCGCGCGTTGCAGTTGATAATCCAGCGCATCTTTTTCTTCGTCGGTCAATTCGGCATCTGGGTCATCATCGTCATCAGACTTTTTTTCTGCTTTTTTCTTGGCCTTTTCGTTTTTCAGTGCGTTTTTGAACGACGCCTCGGAATACAGGCTTTCTTTGCGTTCAATCGTTTCAATTTTGCTTTGCAAAACCTCTACGTCTGGGGTAATTCCCTCGTTCTGGATTGAACGTCCGCTTGGCGTGTAATACCGTGCAATCGTGATATGAATTGCCGTCCCGTCGCCCAGTGGTTTTTGTTGTTGCACACTGCCCTTGCCGAAACTTTGCGACCCCATAACCAGCGCGCGACCATTATCCTGCAGTGCCCCGGCGACAATCTCGGACGCCGATGCCGACCCGTGATTTACCAGCACGACCACCGGTTTACCGTTTGTCATATCGCCTGGGTTTGCGAAACTGCGTTCAATATCCGCCTTGTCCTTGCCGCGCGTTGACACGATTTCGCCCCCGTCCAAGAACGCATCAGACACATCAATCGCGGCCGTCAAATATCCCCCTGGGTTATTTCGCACGTCCAGCACATACCCGATTACGTTTTTCTTTTCCAGTTTTTCAATCGCGTTTTTCAGTTCTTTGGACGTTGTCGCGCCAAAGTCCGATATACGAATATATCCGATTTTTTCATTTGACCCCTCGTCCGCGTCGGCAATAGATTTTTCTTCAAACTTTACCGACTTGACCTTGATAATCGCGCGTTTCAGTGTGATATTGCGTGGTTCTTTGCCATCAGACACGATTGTCAGTTTAACCTTGGTTCCGGGGCGTCCCTTCATTTTTTTGACCGCCTGGTTCAGTGTTAAATCAAACACCTGGTCGCCATCAATATGCGTGATATAGTCCCCGGCCTTTATCCCAGCCTTGGCCGCAGGTGTATCGTCAATGGGCGAAATCACGCGAACTGCGCCACGGTCACTGGTGATTTGAATCCCCAGTCCCCCGAATTCGCCATACGATTTATCGTTAAATTCCTTGAAATCATCGGCCGACAGATACGACGAATGTGGGTCCAGCGCAGACAGCATACCGTTCATTGCGGCCTCTAACATCTTTTTTTCATCGGCTTCTTCTACGAAACTGTCGCGTGCGGTTTCAAACACCAGTGCCAGTTTTTTCAACTGTTCATAAATTTGTTCATCCGTCAGATGTACGACCGGTTCATCTTTTTTCGCCTTGGGCGCGGCGACCACCGACGTAATTGGCAACAACAAAGCGACAAAAATCAACAACTTTTTCAACATACAATCCCCTTTCCGTATATCCAAGAATCCCTGATTACCACCACACTTTAAAACAAAAACCGTGCGCCCGCAACACGATTTTTGCCCCCACCCCAGGTTTTTTACAAAACGCGTCAGCACTTGACAAAACGCATTTATGTATTATATTACTTATATTCAAGACAACACCAGGAGTTTGGTAATGAAAACGCCACCAGTCCGGCAACAGATAGAAGAAAACCGCAAAACAATTTCCGAATTGTTATCTGGCAGCAATACTGTAAAGCGTATGAACAATATGAATTGGTTGCGCCACGAAATAGCCGAGGTTGAACCTCGCACGCTGTTTTATGTTCCGGCCAGCGAACAGGCGCCCTATTTGGACTATAATTGTATGAAGAACATTGGTCTGGCATACGATTACATTATCAACAACCCTATGAAAAAACTTGACGTTGCAGAAATTTGCTATCTGCACAATCTGTTATGCCACGACACATTTATACCCGGCGGCCAACTCAGAACATCAACCAAAGTTCTGGAAATAAACGTTGACGGTCATCGTATGTATGCGCCCGACGCGTCTGATGTTCCGTATCAATTAAACAATATTATCTATAAATTGAATTCCAGTCACGAATCGGTCATATCGCGTGCATTTAACATCCATTACGAATTGATTGCCCTGCAACCATTTGAAGATTTCAACAAACGAACCGCGCGCCTGGCGATGACGTGGACACTAATCAAGAACGGATATCGTCCGATTGTATTCAACCATCGTTGCGACAAGGCAGACTATCGCGCGGCAATCGCGGCCAACGCGAACGGCAATCACAAGGCATACACCCAGTATATGTATTCGTGTATGTTGCGGACCCAAAACGAAATCATCGCCCAACTGAAAAAATCACGGATTTTATAATGAACAAAACGCCAAAGATAAAGACATTAAATCACGGTCGCGAAACATACGCTGTATATTACGGCGATGAATTCGTGTTAAAGCGTCCACTGCCGACATTTGGTGCGACCGCCTGTGATGCGTGGCTGGCGAAACAGCATAAAACCAAAGAAGCCATTGACCGCATTCGTGCGGTTGACAATCCGCTGTATAACGTTCCAGCAATGCGCTTTATCAACGACGACGAATACCAGATACTGGAAGAACGCGCCCCCGGCGTTCCATTGACCAGCGATGTATATCGCACCCTGTCGCGTCGCCAACGGTATGAAATTATCAACAGTCTGGCCAGTTTTTTGGTTGATATGAATGAATCACAACCGATTGGCGCGCCCCAACCACACAAAATCGCATCAGAATTAAAGTTTGCGCGTCTGGACAATTTCATTGAAACCAAGATGCCCAAATGGTTCAACAAAAACGAAGTTCGCCAGATGTCGCGCATCCGTGACCAGGTTGCGTCATTTCAATACACAACGCGTATGGCATGGTCGCATTGCGATTTAAATCCAGGCAACGTTTTATACGATGCCCGAACCAGCAAAATATCATTCATAGATTTTGCCGAGGCCGGCTATCGTTTTATCTATCGTGACATATTTGCGTCATTGCAAATAGAATTGGGAATATGGAAACAGGTATATGACGCATATTTAAAAATGCACGACAAATCGTTATGGTCAATGCCCAGTGCAAAAAATGAAAACCTGCGGGAAATAATGAAATATCGTTTAATTACGATAATACTGAAACGCTTTATCAAGGCATCTGATGACCTGCGTCAAAATCCCCAAAACGACAAAGGCGCACGCAACAACATTGACAAGGTCGCATTTATGCGTGATTTAATGCAGAATTTACAGAACCTGGAACGTTCATTTCAGAAATAATCCAAACAAAAAAACGGGGTCACCCCCGTTTTTTGTTATTGATAGAAACAAACCGTTTCGCTGCCCTTGATGTAATTATCAGACCAATAAAACGTTCCAGAACCATCATTTAACGTTGCCCCACAAAACGAATTATCTTCCTGGTTGCCTGTCATTGCATAACACTGGGATATCGTTGTTGCACCAACAACGTCTAGCTGCCAATAATCGCCATCAATGCCGGTATTAACCAATCTGTTCGAACAATTTTCATTTTGGCTAACAATCGTCAAACCACTGGACGCCAATGTTGGGCATGCATTGCACCCGGTCATACTGGAACCCGGATTTCCATAATACCCCTTGTTGCATTGATACAGGCTGTCCATCGTCTTGACACACTGGTATCTGTCCGTTCCCGATATCGGCGAAAAATTATAATGATACTGTTGTTGATACGCTGGGTTACTGGCATCTTCCCAATGGGTGGTTGTTTGACACCCTTTACACCCACTGCAAGACGTTGGTTTTCCCCCAGACATTCTTTTACACGTGGTGGTCGTGGCTGTTTCATACGCCCGATTATCATGATTGCATTTATAATCAAAATCACCGACAACGGTGCCAGCGTTGGAAACACAACTGCCGGTCGTGTAATCACATTTTCCCTTTAAACGGTACAAATAGTTTTTACTATTGGCGGCTAGATTCCACGCATTGGTGCAATCGGTACTGCATGTTTTTTTATACCGACAAACCCCGGCCCCGGCATTGGTGCTGGCTGTCAAATCGCAATACAACTTATTACTGTCCTCGTCGTCCGTTCCACCCTGATTGCAATTATACCCAGAAGAATCCGTGGAATTACACCCCAAACGCACCGCCACCGTTTTCAAAGAATTTCCCGTATACACAGTACACGTGCAAAACGGTTTGGTGCCACCAGCCCCAAGACTTGGACATGTTGTCCCGACCCCCTCGGTCCAGACACAATCCCAATCCACACAGGTCCCGTTCGAGCATACACCATCACCCGCGCTGTCAAACAACTTTTCAGTTGAAAGCGTAACAGTTTCTGTTTTTGTTCTGCATTGATACAGGGTGGACGAATTACAATAACGGGTAGTGACCTCAAGCGTATCGTCATTAAGTTCCCGATAACTCACCTGCGCTGTTACGCAATCCGATGGACATGTGTTGCTGCTGCCACCACCACTGCTGCCACCACCACTGCTGCCACCGCCACTGCTGCTACACACATCCAGATTATCACACCATTCTTCGTCTCTGTCATTATACAACACTTGGTTACACGTAGTCCAACTTGATGTCTGTGAACAAACAGAACTGCTATAAACAGCTTCACATGCGCTCTGAACAACGTCATTATTTTGCAAACTATCACAGGTAAAATCACCTTCGTGCTCGCTTATGTATTGCACTTTCCACTTACACGCATCACATGCGTCCCCAGCGACCGCCGATGAATTTGTTGAAATAACAGACAGAACCGATACGACCAGTATCGTTATTAAACGTTTCATGTTTTGCCCCCCCGATTGGCATTTACATAACTGTATTAAATGTTATCCGATTTCGCCGTTCTGTGTCAACCGCATTTTAATTACCAACAATTATTTTTTATATCAATTATTGTCACTACAATTATATGACCCGGCACCGCCACCCCAACTTTTTGGGATTTCACAATAATCACTCAGATTTTCATCGTTCAAATACATGTCACTGGCATTATCGTAATTTGCTGTTGGAAACGCCTGGTATAATGGTATGCCGTCTGGGGTTCGTGCCGACGGCCCCGTTAGGCCCGGACAATCGCTGAATGTCCCAGAAAACATAGCGTAGGCCGGCGCGCCAGATATATTGCCAAATAATCCCAACGGGATTTCACCTGTCAGACCACTGCACCCAGAAAACGTGCTGTTAAACATTTCGTCGGCCGGCGCGCCAGATATATTACCAAACAAATTTTTTGGTATTGCCGTCAACCCCTTGCACGAGGCAAATGTCATGGAAAACATACTTTCGGCTGGTGCGCCCGATATGCCGGCAAATAATTCCGATGGAATTTTACCCGTCAGACCCAAACACCCCAAAAATGTTTCGGCAAACATACCTGTGGCCGGTGCGCCCGATATGCCGGCGAATAATTTTTCCGGTATCGCACCCGTCAGGCTCCCGGCCTCGGAAAACGTTTCATAAAACATACCGACGACCGGCGCGCCACTGATTCCCGAAAACAATTCGCCCGGGATAGTGCCACTTAAATTAATGCAGCGCACAAATGTACGGCTAAAACGGGGCTGGATACCACCGGGCAATGTCGGAAATATTTTGCCCAAACTGCCCTCTATCTTTGCCAAATACTCATTACCTGCAAATGAAATCACAGGAACATAATTATAATCTTCATCTGGCGCACCATACGCAACTGCATCGTCATCCAGTGAAGTTGGATGAACCTCAGGTTCTTTGTCCTGGCTATATCCCGTTGCACGTCCACCCAGTTTTACAACATACGTTCCGGCCGTTTCGTATGTATGCGAAAACGACTGTTTGTTGACATCATTTTTCTCAATCGTGTCAACGGTGCCGTCGCCCCAATCAACATAAAACGTTCCCGATGCCGATAAGTCAAAATTAAACTCGGGCGTATCAGGCGTCGTTGTCGCAATAAATGGATATCCACTTGGTTTGTCAACCAAACTTTCAATCGCGCGGTTTGCCGTCGTGCGATTGGCCGCCGCCGATGTGGCATACGGCCCCGTGCCATAATGCGTTTCAATATTAAAACGCGCGTTTGCACGGTCAACCATACCCAAAACATATCGCATATTCGCCGCCGCCGATGGATTGGTCAGCCCAGCGTTATATGGTATATCCAAACCCCACTTGGTCCGAATTGCGTCGTGAACATATTTCACGTTTATAATTGGGGCAATATCTGTGGCCCAGGCGCGTGTTGACAGCGTCAGTGGTGCAACCACAACCGCAAACATACACAATAACACTGAAACCAATCGCCGCATAATACCCCCCAACACAGAATAACAAAAAAACTATGGCAATAATTGATCCGGCACATTTAACGTCCCGGTCACATTATATGTGCCACCTAAATCCTGGGACGCAGACGCCGATGTATCAACGCGCGAATTGACCGCATTGTCAACATATTCACGGGTCGCAAAATCCCCTGCACTGCCAACCGAATCGCGCAGATTGTCAACGTCTGTGCGTAAATCACGTATTTCCGTATCAACATCGCCGACACGCGTATCCAGCCCGTCCAGGCGCGAATTTATGTCCGCCGCCGCCCTGGGATTCATATCGCCACCCGACGACGGTGTATCTGATTTAATTGATGCGCCACCACTGACCGATGTGCCGTGCCCCAGGTATTTACCAATGGACAAACGCGGTGCGGACGCCGTGCGCCCACGCGTCGCCGACGTCGTCGCAGATGCCGACGGTGAAATATTTGTCGCCGTGCCAGATTTGGTCGTCACGCGCAAAGACCCGGCACGCGCCACGCCCCCTATCTTGGCCGCAGACGCCGCGGACGCCGTCCCGTTATATGTTCCGGCACCGCCCAACGTGCGAACCGATGGCGCAGCATTCGCCGTTGCAACAAAAATTATGCTGAAAATCGCAAGTGTATATTTTTTCATATCCCTACACCCTCCCCCCTGTTGCAGGAAATAAATTGTATATGGGCATTATATCACATTTTTAAACGTGGCGCAAACCTCAATCTTCGCGGAACAGGCGCGCTGGGTCAACCGCGGCGTTGCCACGTCTGACCTCCAGATACATTTCAGGCTTGTTCGGGTTCATACGCCCAACCGGTTCGCCGGCCAGAACATCTTGCTCAACCATAACATCAATATCGCCCAGGTTTGTCATAACCGTGTTATATCCGTTCTTGTGCGATATAATCAGCACACGACCAAATCCACGAAAACTGTCCGCGAATTTTACCGTGCCGTCCGCCGGTGCCATCACCAATGCCGCCCCACGCGTGCGAATCCGCCAACCGTCTGACTTTAACCCCAGGGCCGTTTTTTCGCCGAAATGCACGACAACACGACCGCGCACAGGCTGGTTCAATTTGCGAAATGAAAAACGGGAATCACCTGACATTTGCGAACTGCCCACACCGGCGGACAATTCAGAAATACTTTTCGCGCGCGCCGATAATTCGCGCAATTTTTTTTGTAATGCCGCCTGTTCTGTCTTTAATTTCTGGTTTTGGGCCGCGCGACGTTGCAACAGTTTGTCCAGTTCTGTCTTTTCAGCCGCATATTTTTTCGCCGTGCGGTCCAGTTTTTCTTTTTCAACCGCGCGCGCGTCACGGATTTTTTCCAGTTCGCGAATCTTTTGCGTCGCGTCGCGAATTTCTTCGTCAAAACGCGCCGACGCCCCCGACAACACCGCCGACGTCAGAACGTATTCGCGCATATTATCTGTGTCAAAACTGGGGTGCGACGCAACGAATAAAATGCTGGCCGCGGCATCAGAAATTCGCGCCCGATTTTCGTCCAGTGACCGCGTCAATCGGTCGCGCTGGGCGTCCAGGTCGGCAATTTTACGAACAACAACACCGCGCTGTTCTTCCAGATTGCTGACCTGTTTGCCGGCCGCAACCAGTTTCTTTTTAGTCTTTTCAACCTCGGCCTGGGACGTGCGGACACGCTGGCTCAGTTTTTTATTTTCTTGTTCTGTTTTGGCAATCTGGGCGTTGATACGCGACAGCTCGCTGGCGCACAAAACGGGTTCGGTCGCCAAAATCAGCCCAAATAAACCAATCAACAGTTTTTTCATTACTTTTTCACAACACGCAAAAATGTTTTCTTGCCCTTTTGCACAACGATTTCATCGGCCGGCGCAACAATGTGTTTTGGGTCTGTGATTTTTTCGCCGTCCAGTTGAATTCCGCCCTGTTCCACGTTGCGTCGCGCCTCGGACTTGGATGTGAACAGCCCGGCCACACACAGGAAATCCAAGATACCCATTGCCGCAGCAAAATCAATCTGGGCCGTCGGCATATTTTCAGATTTTGCCCCGCCCCCAAACAGTGCGTCGGCCGCATCTTGGGCCGCCACCGCCGCATCATGACCGTGAGCGATTTCGGTCGCATTAAATGCCAGCACGCGTTTAACCGCATTCAGTTCCGCACCACGCGCCACCGCCAGACGTGCAATTTCGTCCAATGGAATTTCAGTGAATATCTTTAAAAACGTTTCCACCAGGTCGTCGGGCGTGTTGCGGAAATACTGGTAATATTCGTATGGCGACGTTTTGTCTTCGTTCACCCAGACCGCGTTGCCGGCCGATTTGCCAATCTTTTCGCCGTTTGCGTCGGTAATCAACTGGGTTGACAAAACAAACACTTCTTTGCCCAGTTTTTTACGCACCAGTTCAACACCCATAATGCTGTTGCCCCACTGGTCTGCGCCACACAGTTGCACCGTGCAGTTATACTTTTTATACAACGTCAAGAAATCAACCGCCTGGAACGTCATATAATTAAATTCCAAAAACGTCATACCGTTTTCCAAACGACGGCGCACGCTTTCCATACCCAGCATACGTGGCACAGTGAAATCAGTCCCGAATTCGCGCAGGAAATCCATGTGGCTGTATCCACTCATCCAATCGTTGTTGTCAACCATCAGCGCACCAGTTGATGTACCATCAAAATGGATAAATTTTTCAATTGAATGGCGTAATCCAGCACAGTTGTGTTCAATCTGGGCATCGGTCAACATCGGACGTCCCTTGTCCCGGCCAGACGGGTCACCAATGCGCCCCGTTGCACCACCAACCAACGCGATTGGACGATGACCATATTTTTGAAGCCAACGCATCAACATCAACGACGCCAAATGCCCCGTGTGCAACGAATCCCCAGTTGGATCGGTTCCCCAGTATGCCGTCACGCGCCCCGCATTTAACGCATCATTCAGCGCGTCCATATTAGACGCCTGATTGATAAAACCGCGCGCCTCTAATTCCTGTAATAATTCGTTTTTCATATCTTTTTCCTTGTGTCCATTATGTTAGCAGAGTTTCGTCCCCCGCGCAAATATTTTCGCACCGCAGCGCAACACAGAGACAGACTCTCTATAAAAAATACCGCCAAACGGCGGTATTTTTTCACCGGCATTAAAATTATGCCAACATTTTTGCAACTTCGTCCGCCAAGTTGTCTTCGCGTTTCTGGATTCCTTCGCCCAGAACATAATACGCAAAGCCAGCCAGTTTGCCGCCGTGTTCGGCAACAACTTCTTTGACTGTCTTGGACGGGTCCATAACGAACGCCTGTTCTTCCAGAACGGTTTCGGCATAGTATTTGTGGATACGGCCCTGAACCATTTTTTCAACCACAGCCTCTGGCTTGCCAGCGGTTGCGCCAGATTCAATAAACACCTTCTTTTCGCGTTCAACGGCAGCCGGATCAACATCGGCAATTGTCATAAATTCAGGTTTATTTGCTGCTATGTGCATTGCAATTTTATTGCCAATTTCGTCAATTTTGTCGGAATCGCCATCAATCGCAACTGCAACACCAATCTGACCCATACCTGGGACCAATGCGTTGTGGATATATGTGTAAATATGCTGACCAGAAACGTGTGCAATACGACGCAACGCCATATTTTCACCGATTGTAGAAATGGTCGCTGCGATGTCATCTTTGACCGCCGCCAATGTCGCGTCAAAATCACCACCCAATTCCAATGCCTTGGCTGCAACGTCGGCAACCAATTTTTGGAATTTGTCGTTTTTCGCAACAAAGTCTGTTTCTGCGTTCAATTCAACGACGCAACCCATATTATCGCATTTTACAACGGTCACCAAACCAGACGCTGCAACACGTCCAGCCTTGGACGCCGCCTTGACAATACCCTTTTGGCGCAACCAATCGGCCGCCGCTTCAATATCGCCATTTGATTCAACCAATGCCTTTTTGCAATCCATCATACCTGCGGATGTTTTTTCACGCAGTTCTTGAACCATTTTTGCGGTTATTTCTGCCATTGTTTTCCCCCATAATTTATGTGTTTATATTATTTGTCGGCTTTGTCGGCCAATTTACCACGACGTTCTGCGCGTGCTTCTGATGTCTTGGACTTCTGGCGCGCTTCTTTGTCTTTGACGCCTGCTTCAAATGCGTCGGCTGCACTCAGGTCTGCGTCGCCTTTCTTGCCGGCTGCGCCACCCAAACGTTTTTCAATACCAGACAAAATTGCGTCAACAAACAGGTCGCAATACAACTGGGTTGCACGTGCCGCGTCATCGTTGCCCGGAACTGGGTAATCAACCAATTCTGGATTCGCGTTTGTATCGCAGATTGCGATTGTCGGAATATCCAGATTGCGCGCTTCGCGGACAGCATTGATTTCACGTGGAACGTCAATTACAATCATCGCCTGGGGCGTGCCGTGCA
This sequence comes from uncultured Rickettsiales bacterium, assembly GCA_900550565.1. Lineage (GTDB taxonomy): Bacteria > Pseudomonadota > Alphaproteobacteria > Rs-D84 > Rs-D84 > Enterousia. Next base: position 54,437 of record URSG01000002.1, read on the forward strand.
TTTCCAAGATACCGCCGAAAATATCGCGCAGTTTTTCAACTTCTTTGGTCATAACGCCAACTTCCTTTTTGGTCAGACCCAATTTATCGGCGTTTGCGATGTCCGCTTCCATCTTTTTCAGACGACGGATAGACTGTGAGACGGTTGTCCAGTTTGTCAGCATACCACCCAACCAGCGGTTGTTGACATAATATTGACCACAACGTTCAGCCGCATCTTTGACAATGTCTTTGGCCTGGTGCTTGGTCGCGACGAACAGAACCTTGCCACCGGCGGCCGCGATTGCTTCCAATGCAACCAATGAACGATACAACAACGGTGCAGTTTTGTTCAAATTGATGATGTGAATTTTATCCTTGACCCCATAAACATACGGTGTCATCAACGGGTTCCAGCGACGTGTGTGGTGACCGAAATGGACGCCAGCTTCCATCAACTGTTTCATAGTAAATGTTGGCAATGCCATGATTTTATCCTTTTTTCTGTTGTTATCCTCGCCGTGGACGCCAGACCAGATTTATTAAATCCAGACAGAAACTTTGCCCAACGGTTGTGTTATTCACGCCAGCGCGTGTAGCCCGATAATAGAACAAATGCCCAATAAAATCAAGCAGAAATTAAAAAAATACATATATTTATATTTGTGGGATTTACGTTGACAGAAAGTCCTTGTGTGGCTATTCTCGGGTTATGAAACTGTTGCACGCAATCATTACCGCGACCATATTTATATCTGGCACGTGCGCAAATGCACTGGGGGCGAACGATTGCACTAATCCAACATATCGCCAGAACAATCCTGAAAAATGCAATTTCTTTGGCGGCGCGACCGCACTTGTCGGCAGTTCAACCATCGCGGCCAGCGCACTGGCATTGGCCAGTCTGGCGTCCACAGGCGGTGGTGGCGGACACAGCGGTGGCGTTCAACCGACATTGACCACACGATATTACGTCGGCAACGATTTAGATTCTGCGCACCTGGCCGGTATAATGGGCAGTGAAACATTTGAGCGCAATTTTGACCAATATAACAGTATTCGCCTGGCCTGGTCATTGGGGCGTGGCTGGACGGGGGCCGGCACAAATATTGCGGTGCTGGATTCTGGGCCAGATACGTGGCACGGCCGAACCGTTGCGTCATTTGCGTCTGGCGCGGTTGCCCCAGATGCCCACGTGACAGAATACAAGATTGTTGACGAAAAAATGGACTTTCTGGCATACGCCGATATTGCACGCACAATCGCCAGCGCACCCGACGCAAATGTTTATAACGCCAGTTGGTCTGTGGGTATGCGCGCAACCGAATTAAAATCACGCGCGCAACTGGAACGATTGACCGACCCTGCCTTTGTCACAGAACTGTCTAACGCGACAACCACGCGCGACGCGATTTTCGTCTGGGCCGCCGGCAATGATGCGGCGAACCAATCCAGTATGTTATCGGCGATGCCCCGTGTTGTCCCAGAACTGCGTGGTCATTTTATAAACGTTGTGGCATTTGATAACGCGACGGGCACACTGGCCGATTACAGCAACGCGTGTGGAATAACGCGCGACTGGTGCATAACCGCCCCCGGCAGTTTAATTACCGACGACGGCGCGCACGCCGATGGCACCAGTTTTGCCGCCCCAATCGTATCGGCGGCAATCGCCACTGTGCGCCAGGCATTTCCATATATGACCGCCCCCCAGGTGACATCATTATTATTTGAAACCGCGCGCGACTTGGGCGCGCCTGGCATTGACGCGATATACGGCCACGGAATGTTAGACTTGGAACGCGCAACGCGTCCTGTGGGGGTGGCATTGATTCCACTGGACGATGGCACAATGCAGCCATTGCGGACGGCGCGCGTATCGGGCCAAATCGCCCACAGCATAAAATCTGCAAATCCAAAGTTTGCATTTTTTGACGCATACGGGCGCGCATTTCCAGGAAATCTGAACGACAACATTTCAATAAAAAATCCATCTGTGGGGTGGCGACATCTGCACGGCAACCAAACGACAAACGCCATGGACGCCGGCAATATCCAGATAGGATTTCGCAGCGCAGATTTCTTGCCCACCAGTGGGTTCTTGAACACAGACCGCCAAAACTTTATCAGTTTTATTGGCGCAACAAATACGTGGGAATATATGGGTGCTGAAATATTCCAGAACGCCACAATCGGCCACGCACGCCCAGAAACCACGAACGACTCGTTCATTACTGGATTTTCAGACATAACAACCGCGTCATTTGCCGTCGGCACACGTATCCAAGACTGGACATTTTCTGTATCAATCCCAGACACTGTGGTTTCTGGCAATATGACAATGCGCCTGCCCACGGGGCGCGCGCCAGACGGCACGATTTTATACCACGATTATACCGCCGACCTGGTCACGCGACCGTCTGTGGACATTTCGGCCAAATATAAATTTATGACCGTCGGATTTGTTGACAATCCATACGGCACAGACGAATTGTATCTGTTGGGAACGTGGCGTTTGCGGTTCTAGTGTTTTGCGTTCCTGTTGCCGTGAATCAAAAAAATCATATTTAGACTTGTCTTTTTGCCTTTCGGCATTTACAATAAAGTCATATTCTGTTAGGAACAGGGGTCTGATACATAATGAAAAAGAATTCACGCACACGTAAAACAAACAAACGCATACCGTCGCGCAAATGGCGTCGTATTATTATTGCCGTTGTGGCCACGTTTATCACTGTGACCGCTGGCGCAGTATTGTGGCGCGCAGTATCGCATAAATCTGCAAACACGACGGTTATGCACGCATCTGTTCCTGAAATTTCGGCTGTGCGTTTTACTGATGACGGCACGGTATTGTTTGGCGCAAACGATATTCCAACCGTCAACAACAATCGCACGATGTCGGAAATTATGCCACTGACGATTTCTTATAATTGGATGTCTGGGCCGTATCAGCGCGCAATCAAACCAAACCTGAGCCAGTCTGATATTGATAACGGCATAAAAATATCGCCATTGGTTCGCGGAACATTTAAAATCCAGGGTGGTGGCGATGAAATCACATTTACGCCCACGGTTGATTGGCCGGCCGACACTGATTTCACAGTTCGCATTGACAAACGTTTATTTAATGACGATGTATCTGTGGATAAAAAAACAATATCTTTTACCACGCCGAAAATTACTGCGACGGTATCCAGTTTTAATTTATACCCTGCCCCAGACGCAAAACAATCTGTTGTTGGGGTTGCGGTAATATCGTTTAATTATCCGATTGATACTGCAAACTTTACAGACAAAATTTTGGTCAAACTTGATGACCGCAAATTGGATTTTGACGTCAAACTGGATAAATTTCATCGCACCGCCGTGATTACAACTGCGCCGATAAAAATTACTAATTCGTCTCAGATTGTGCGCTTGAAATTAAACCGTGTGTCGCCGGCGTCTGGCGATGGCGCAACGAAAAAGTTGACTGCGCACACAACAGTTGAATCTGCGGATAATATATTCAAGGTTGCATCTATTACAACAACGGCCGCCGATGATACAAACGGAAATGCGCGCCAACTGGTCTTGGTTGATATGACGACTGCGGCGGCACGCAATACAGATTGGGCAAAAAATGTTGATATTTACCTGTTGCCAGAATTCAAAAACGACGACGAACAGGCCGACAATCGCACACACCACTGGGGCGCAGATGAAATTACCGATGATGTATTAAAATCGGCCCAGAAATTGGATACAACGCGCACAGAATTCGTCAATCCGGCCGGCGTTTATCAATACGCATTTCCGTATGAGGTATCTGACACACGCGACCGATTTATATATGTCCGCGTGACGGCTGGGTTGAAATCAGAATCTGGGTTCACAATGAAAAACACCGCGTCATCTGTTATGGCGGTGCCATATCCACCACGCACGGTTAAAATCGCCGGCAGTGGCGCACTGTTGTCATTGGGTGGCGACAAAAATTTGGCCATTATGGCACGTGGTGGCGCGACGGCAGCGTATGTGAATTTATACAAAATAAAATCATCTGAAATCAACCACCTGATTTCCCAGACATACAACATATTTTCTGAAAACATCGCGTTCAAATCGTGGTCATTTGGCACCGATGATATGTCTGTTGTTTTTACCAAGAAAATCACATTTTCAGACACATCAATGACCCATACAAATTACGCGTCAATAAACTTGGGCGATTATCTGGACCGCACAAATGACAAGACGGGCATTTTCGTTATCCAAACTGGCCCAGATGAAAATTCCGCTGATTCCAGTGACCGTCGTCTGATTTTATTGACCGACCTGGGCATTATTCGCAAGGTGTCAACATCTGACGCGTCTGCGTTGTTTGTCGTGCAACTGTCTGATGGCGCGCCGGCGACCGACACAGAAATATCTGTTCTGGGACGCAACGGCAACGCCGTGTGGGCCGGTCGCACAGATGAAAACGGTCGCGCTGATTTACCGACACTGTCGCCAAACGAATATCGTGGCGCACGCGAACCGGTCGCGATTGTCGCGCGCCGTGGAACCGACGTATCGTTTATCCCATATAACGCAGGCGCACCAATGGTTGACTATTCTAAATTTGATGTTGACGGTGTATATTCATACGGCAACGTTCCACTGAACGCATTTATTTTCACAGACCGCGGAATTTATCGCGCTGGTGAAAAAATGATTATTGGTGGCATTGTCAAAAACAAATCGTTCAAATCATTGGCAGGAATACCTGTCCGTATGGAAATTCGTGACCCACGTGGCCGCGACAGTTTTTCCAAGACGTTTTCTGTCACGCACGACGGTATGTTTGATACCAGATATGAAATTCCTGCAACTGCGGCCACGGGCGAATACCAGGTTCATCTGTATTCTTTGGACGCGCGCAATAATATTGATAACACGCTGGGTGGCACAACATTTCGCGTTGCCGATTTTGTCCCAGACAATTTGAAAATATCAACAAACATCACAGACGCATCGGACAACGGCTGGATTTCGCCTGAAAATATGCACGCCAATGTATCGTTGCGTAATTTGTTTGGAACGGCCGCCACAGATAAACGCATATCTGTCCAGGCAACTTTGCGTCCAACGAATTTCACGTTTTCTGGATACAGCGACTATAAATTCACAACTAATTTTATTTCTGGCACAGGCCTCAGCGACAGCACGGCCCGCAACGCCCAGACATTTTCGGTTGATTTGCCAGATGTTCGCACCGATGAAAACGGCGCAGCCAGTTTTGACATCGCGTTTAATGACAGTATCCCAATGGGAACATACACGCTGTCCATCATCGCCCAGGGATTTGAAGGGGATTCTGGGCGCAGTGTTCGCGCCACCGCCACGACACGCGTATCTGGGGCAAAATACCTGGTGGGATATCGCGCGACGGGCGATTTAGACTATATTTCACGTGGCGCAACGCGCAGTGTTCATCTGATTGCGCTGGATCACACTGGGACAGCGGCGACGGCCACGGGGTTGCGTATGCGCTTGGTTCGTCGCGAAAATTTAACCAGCCTGGTCAAGGATTACAGTGGTTATTACAAATATCAAACGGTCACCCGGGACAAGGTTATAAATCAAACCCCGATTGATATTCCAAACGCCGGTCGCACACTGCGCCTGGACACAGACGCCCCGGGAACATATTTTATCCAGATTCTGGACGCCGCCGATAAAACATTGGCCAACATTGAATATTTCGTTGCCGGCAATAAAAACACAGAACTAAAATCGGACACAAACGCAGAACTAAAAATAAAACTGTCGTCCACAGAATACAAACCTGGCGAAAAAATCGCGGTCAGCATTACCGCCCCATACGCTGGAACGGGTCTGGTCACGATTGAACGCGACCGCGTCTATGCATACAAATGGTTTCACGCAGACACAACGACATCGGTTCAACATATTACTGTTCCCGAAGGGTTTTCTGGCACCGGATATGTCAACGTTTCGTTTGTCCGCAATATCGCCAGTCGCGACGTTTTCACCAATCCATACGCGTATGCCGTTGCGCCATTTTCTGTCAATCTGGACGAACACAGAATAAATGTCAAACTGGCCACGCCTGATATTGTTCGCGATCACACGTTGAACATAAAATATACTGCCGACCGTGACGCGCGTATGATGATATTCGCCGTCAACACCGGTATATTACAGGTTGCAAAATACACCGTTCCACAACCACTGAAATACTTTTTCCAAAAATCCGCATTACAGGTCACGACGTTTCAGACCCTGTCGCTGTTATTGCCAGAATACAAAATCCTGCGCGAGTTCGCAAAAACAGGTGGTGGCGATTTCGCGTCTGATGCCGACGGCCAAATTTTGAACAATCCATTTGCACGACGTGGTCTGGCCCCGGTGGCGTTCTATTCTGGTATTTTGGACGTTGCGGCAAACACACCTGGCGAAATAACGTTTGATTTGCCTGAATATTTTAATGGTGCTGTTCGCGTATTTGCCGTTGCAACTGACGCCACCGCTATGGGCAGCGCAGACACAAACGTTCACGTTCAATCGCCGGTTGTTATATCAATGTCGGCACCAACCGTTGTTGCCCCAGGTGATAGGTTTAACATCAGTGGTGTTATTTCAAATCTGACCGATGGCACGGGCGCAAATGCAATCGCAAATATTTCTGTGCGCGCATCAGACAACCTGAAACTGGGTCAAACATCGGGCAAAATCGCGGTGCCTGAAAACACTGAAAACCTGTTTATCACAGATGTTTTGACCGGCAACGACGTCGGCAATGCCCAGATAACAATGAACGCCGTAATCACATCTGACGGCGTGGCAAAATCTAATGCGATGGTCACATCTGATATATCTGTGCGCCCGACAACAACGTTCCAGACGACGGCGCGCACCGGGATATTGGGCGGCACGACAACCCACGTGCGCACTGCACCGACCAAGATGTTCCCAGACACCGCGTCACGCGAAATGATGATTTCTGGCAATGCGTCTGTGTTGATGCGCCCGTTGTTTTTGTATCTGAACGGGTATGATTTCCCCTGCACAGAACAACTGGTATCGGGGGCAATGCCATACGTTGTCGCGCCAAACGACGCAATCCTGGGGACGGGGTATTCTGATTCCCGCACCCATATTGATGACACAATACGCGCACTGCAATCGCGCCAGGCCCCAGACGGTTCATTTGAACTGTGGCCAAATACCGCGTCTGTTGACGTTGCAATCGCACGCAACACTGCCTACGATGCGATGGTTGCCGAAACAACCGCATACGTGGCCCAGTTTTTGACAATGGCGCGTGCCGCCGGGTTCAATGTCCCCAGTGATATGCACGGACGCGCGATTGACTTTCTGCGCGATTACGCTGGCGGAACAATTACCGACGACCAAAACGCACGTGCGGTTGCACACGCAATCTTTGTCATAACCCAGAACAATTTTGTCACAACTAATTACATAAATCTGTTCCAGGAATACGCCGACAAAAACATCAAGAATTGGCAACGTGATTTAATGGGAACATACATCGCCGCGGCGTATAAAATTATGCACCAAGACGCCCAGGCCGACGCCCTGATTGCAAAATATCGCACATCTGATAAAAAATTTGAATATATTGGCGTGTTTGCAAACAATGTCGCGAACGACGCAATACACAACTATATCGTCCGCCATTATTTTAACGAAACGCCAGATATTACCACCAGTATGCAAAAATATATTGATGGCGGAAATTATGATTCGTTCACCGCTGCGATGACAATTATGGGATTGCACGGCACAACATCAGACGGAATAATTTCTGGCATATCGGTTGTCGCCGACGGGGAAAAATTACACGGCAAAATTGTTGATAATTATTTCAGCGTGCAAATCCCGAACGACGCATCACGCATTGAAATAAAATGCCCTGGGTGCACAGACAATGCCACGCCGTATTATTCGTTGATTTCACGCGGATATCCAACCAGCACCACTGACGCATCAAACGGCATATCCGTCTTGCGCGAATATTTTGACAGCACCGGGGAACGGATAACATCTGGGAACATCGGTGACATTGTGACTGTTCGCATTTTTGCGCGCGCCCGTGGCACAGATTTTGTTCCAAATGTCGCGATTACTGATTTGTTGCCGGGCGGATTTGTCGTTGACGGCGACGTCACCGGGAACGCCACATTTACCCAGGTTCGTGACGACCGCGTCGTTGTCTTTGCCGACGTATCACGCAGTGGCGAAACATTTGAATACCGTGCGCAACTGACCACATCGGGCGAATTCAATGTGCCACCAATTCACGCAGAATCTATGTATAATCCAGGCGTGAACGCAACCGGGGACGCAGAAAAATTCACCGTGAAAAATGAAACGCACTAGTTTGATTATTCATCGCATTTGGCAACATATACGTCGTCATCGCGTGGCGTATGCCTGTGTTGCCGGCGTGCTGGTTGTATATTGGACGGTGCGATTGTTTTTTACACCACCACTGTTGGCGCACACACATTTTTCAACCGCGTATTACGACCGAAATGGTAATTTAATGCGTCTGACATTGTCGGCCGATGATAAATACAGATTATTCACCCCATTGAATAAAATCAGTCCTGACATCGCCCGCGCCACCATTTTATATGAAGATAAATATTTCTGGTATCACCCGGGCATAAACCCAGTGTCTCTGGCCAAGGCCACCGTGAATTGGTTTCGTGGCACGCCCCACCCGGCCGGCGCATCAACAATCACAATGCAGGTTGCACGAATATTATATAACCTGGACACGCGTCGCCCTGTTGGAAAACTGGAACAAATTGCCGCCGCGATTTATATTGACGCATTTTATTCCAAGCGCGAAATTCTGGAAACATATTTAAACCTGGCGCCGTATGGCGGCAACATAGAAGGCGTCGGTGCGGCGGCACTGGTATATTTTCATCATCGCGCCCAAGATATGCCAACCATAGAATCAATTACCCTGGCGACAATTCCGCAAAATCCGACGCGTCGTGGTCTGAACACGAATACAGGTCTGAACAATATTATGAATATGCGTGGCGATTTGGTGCGACGTTGGGTTGCCGCAAACCCAGATGACGCCCATCTGGTGACATTGGCCGAAATGCCATTGAACACATATAACGTGCGCGATTTACCGTTTGATGCCCCACATTTCACAGACCGCCAAATTGCCACACGACAAAATTATTGGGCTGACATTGGCGCGCGCAATTCAGAAATCAGAACGACGCTGGACATAAATCTGCAAAAACGATTGACCCAGACACTGCGCCAGCAAATTGCGCGACGAAAATCCCACGGCGTCAATAATGCTGCGGCGATTTTGGTCAACTATAAAACCATGCAGGTTTTAGCGCACATCGGTTCGGTTGATTATTTTGATAAATCTATTTTTGGCGAAAACGACGGCGTCACCGCACGACGCAGTCCGGGTTCAACCCTGAAACCATTGATATACGCCGCCGCCACCGACCGCGGTATGATTCACGGTATGACATTATTGCGCGACGCGAAAATCAGTTTTGGGGTATATGCCCCTGAAAATTCAGACAGTGAATTTTACGGCCCAGTGCTGGCGCATACTGCATTGACACATTCGCGAAATATCCCGGCGATTGATTTACTGCGCAAAATAGGCGTGCGAAATTTCTATCAAATGTTGTCTGATTACGGGGTTGAAAATCTGAAATCGCCCGACCATTATGGCATATCAATCGCCCTGGGTGGGGCCGAGGTTTCAATGTTCGAACTGGCCGGAATATACACAGGCATTGCGAACCTGGGCCGGCATTATGCAATTCGCACAAACCTGGACACGCCACTGTCGCGTGGGGTGCAAATCCTGTCGCCCGAGGCGAACTTTCTGACGCTGGATATGTTGGCGCGTCAATCTGCGCCCAGTGCCGCATTACCATTTGAACGTCGCACAACATCACAAATCCGCCACTATTGGAAAACAGGCACATCATCATCATATCGCGACGCCTGGACGGCCGGGATATTTGGCGACTATGTTTTAATTGTCTGGGTTGGGAATTTTGACGGCACACCAAACAACGCGTTTTCAGGGGCGCGCACGGCCGCACCAATTTATTTCGCATTGGCCGATACCGTCGCGTCATACGACGCCGCCCGTGGTCACCCGATACAGAACAATAATTTTCTGCGCGATGATATGAACGTCGCATTGGTGCCTATGTGCGACGGCGTTGGCGGTTTGGCCGGGCAACACTGTTCCAAAACTGTTTATTCATATTTTATCCCAGGTGTATCGCCCATTGACACATCGCCAATTTATCGTGCAGTTGCGATTGATAACGCGACCGGATTGCGCGCATGCGACGCATCGCCAGACACGACGCATACGGCGGTCTATGAATTTTGGGACGCAGAATATCTGGATATGTTCCGACGCGCCGGCGTCACGCGCAACACCCCACCCCCATTTATGCCCGGGTGCAATCTGGACGAAATCGTTGACGCCAATCCAACAAACGTAATTATATCCCCTATCGCAGACACCCGAATCGTAATTACCGACAATCGCGACATTGCCGACGTATCGTTTCAGGCAATTTCTACGCGCAACGACGCAACAATATTTTGGTTTGTTGATGATGACTTTATCGGCAAAACCCGGTCGGGCGAAATTATTTCGCGCCCAATAAAAATGGGGACGCACACCGTCCGAACATCTGATGCACTGGGCAACGCCGGTCGCACAGAATTCAGCGTAATTAAATAAAAAACCGGCGCACATTGCCACGCCGGCATACACTACATCAAATCAAATTTTGTTATATAGTTAAACGACACCCCGATGATAAAATTACTGCCATAAACATCGGTGGCACGTGCCTTGGCCAGGCGATATTGCAGATACGGCCCCATCGTAAAACTGGACCACAAATTTGTATCCAATCGCAATACCGCCGACAAATCACGTTCCAAATCTGTGCCGACATAATCAGAATAATGCAAGTATTCACGATAATAACCATTGCTGGAAAATTTCACACCATCGCGCACCGCGTATTCCAGACGCCAGCCGGCTTCTATACCGGTTTTGCTGGTCTGGGCGTGTCCGTATGTAAAATCATATTCATACAGTCCTGTTGCATATAAACTTTTCAAAATCTTGTGGTCAAACAGGGCCAAACCGGCACTGGCACGGGCAATTTGCTGACGCGGTGCATCGTGATTATCTTCAAATTGTGTATCGTATGCACCACGAAGCGTCGGCCCGAATTTCAGTCCTGAAAAATCCCAGCACGCGTGCGATGCATCACTGGTAAATTCAATTTTATCCGCATTTTGGTCAACTGTCTTGGGGCCATCATAGGGTTTCAGTGTCGTTTTACCGTATTCCATAAACAGGCCATTATCCCATTTGAAACGCCTGTGATTATATTCCAACACGACATCAGATATGCCCTTGATATAATCCTGGCTGGACGCATTCAGTGCCGACACCGGCGAATCCGCATATTGACGTGCATTTGTGACCGTGGTCTTGGACAATTCCAACCCCATACGACGAATATTTAATTTCAGTGTTTTTGGTGCCGGTTCAATATCCAGCACATCATCTGCGTGCGCAACCATTGGCGACAACGCCATAAATAGAACTAACGATAATTTTTTCACGATTTTCTTTCCTTATAGCGATTGGCAATTTATAAAAATTTTATACAAAGTCAAGGAATTCTTGCCCGCAATTTATCGTGCAATTCGCAGCGTGCCATTATCGTCGGCAACACGCCACCCAGAACCGCGCAACGCCGATGAAAACTCGCGACGTGCCGCGACCGGCAATTCTATTGTGACCGTCCTTGCGTTTATATATTTTGTTTTCAAATCAATTTTTTCTGTGCGTGCGATATTCTGTAATTCAATCCAGTTCGCCATTGGATCTGACAGCGTGGCAATAACAACAAACGTATCCCCAGACGCACTGTTTGGCAACCAATTTTGCACACCGTTTGCGTTCAACCAATTTGTCGCCGCCGTCGCGTCAATCGTCATAGAAATTGTCGCTGAATATGTTGTATCCGATTGCTGTTCCCCAGAAATTTCTGTTGACGCAATCAGGTTTTGCAAATCCGACGGTTTTGATTCCGAGATTGCTGATTGCAGTTGGTCTGGCAGCGTATATTGCGACAGCGCATCATTGATAATTTGACGACGCGCAGACGCCAACGCCATATTTTTTGCGGTGGCGGCGGTATCACTGGTGACATTCACCGTTGCCACCCCACCCAGGTTTGCGGCATTTGCCACCCCGGCCACAATCGCCAGCGCTGCACCAATAAACACAGAACGAAAACTTGCCAACATTACACAACCTTTATCAGAACCGGGCATTTACGCCAACGCGAATTCCCATTGATTTATAGAACGAATCGATTTCCTTGGACGCACTGCATTTCCAACCACTGCATTGCGATTCCAGGTTTTTAATGCTGATTGCGGTTTCGTCCCCAGCGGTCCCAGGAACCTGTCCTAACATCGCTTTTTCTGCATCTGCGTCTGTGGCATAGCCTGGATGTTCGGTCTTCCATTTTTCAAACACTTTGTTATACAAATCCGTATAATACGCGCCATTCAGATATGTTGTCGCGTCCGCGTCGCTGACGGTATAGTAATCGTATGTCAGCCCCAACGACAGCGACACTGAATTTGTTATCGCGGTCACCCAATTTGCACCCAGGCCAAAATGCACTGCACTGCCGATACTGGCCTTGTCTTCTACGCTTTTTGGATGCGCCCAGTCAAAACGATACGGCTGGTCACCAACGGATTTATATCCTGGCAACCCCAATTCCACGCGCCCATTGACCGAATTATTTGCGTTTATCAGATAATTCATATCCAACGCCAAATATGGCCCTGACCATTCAACCTCGTATGAATGGGATACGCCTGGCTGTTGATAATAATACGTTCCCTGGCTGTCAACATATTCTGCATTTGGCGCGACTTCCATTTTCCCAGTCACACTGTCGCGCCACAAAATCTGTTGTTTGCCATCAGACAATTCAACAACTATCGCCGGGTCGCATTGGATTTCATCACTGCCTTCTATTTTAAAGCACGCCGCCGTATCAACTGACAGTCCGTAATTTTTCTTGGTTTCCAATTTATATTTGAAATAACGATACCCCAACGACGGTGTCACACGCACATTGCCCCACTTAAAGAAATCAGTCAGTCCAAATCCGGCGTTAAATCCATACATATCACCGCCCTTGCTGGTTCCGACCGACAATGCGTGGCCAATTTGATCACCAATAACCTCGTTCGCTTCATTCACCCAGCGTGTGACGAAATACCCACCATCGGTAATATCGTCGTCAACCATACTGCTGTCGCCGTATTGCATACCGTATTTGAATCCGGCGTCAATTTGCATTTTTGTGTTGCCTGCGTCAAAAACGTATCCACCACGCAAATCCCACACGTTCCAACTGACATTATCATAATGCAGTTTTGACGATGATTCCTTCATTTCAAAATGCCACATCGCATTTTCGTGCGAAATCCCGGCGTCCAGCCAGAACCCATTTTTATTAGACGCAGTCGTTGTGGTCGGTTGCGCATTGGTACGTGCGACGTTCACCTGGCCCGTTCTGGTGCCGACGGTTGGCCGCGTTGACGAATATGCCGAATATCCTGTTGTGTTATAGTTGCGCGTCTGGGTCGTATTTGCACCGTATCCGCGCGACGCATACGATTGCGTGTTATAGCGCATCTGGGGCGACTGGTAATTCCCGGTATAGTATGTCCCAGCGGCATTTGCGGCCACCGGCAACATCGCAATCAGTGACGCGCGCAATAAAAATTTCGGCAATTTTGTCATATTAAAAATCCTTACCTTTACAATTTCACCTATATGGTATCACAAAAACGGTTGAAAAACAAACCACATATTGATAAGAATATAGACACACCGTGCGAGCATGGCGGAATTGGTATACGCGCAGCACTAAGGATGCTGTGGTGCAAACCTTGGGGGTTCAAGTCCCCCTGCTCGCACCAAGAATTTCTTATTTTTCCCTTGCCCGGGATTCTGTAATTTTGCTAACATTGACATATAAAAGAATGAAAGGAATCAAAGTCTTTTTTGCCACATGCCTGATGTTGGTATCTTTTTTGCCATCATGGGCGACCGATGGCGACGATGTCGCACGCGCTGGGACGCGTCGCACGCCGGGTGCTGTTGCGTCAAATAATCGTGGCAATGCGACGGGAACTGCGCCAACAACATCGGTGGCCACATCACGAATTGCAACGGGCCTGGGCGCGGCAAACGCCCCCACTGTGCGTAATCGCAATACAACGGGCGCGAACACGACAATGCGCGGTGCTGGCACAACAAACATTACACGCACCGCGGTATCACAGCGCAGCGCGACATCCGCAACTGCACCACGCGCAACCACCACGCGCACGGCAACCGTATCGCGCGCAACCACCACGCCGGCGCGCGCCCCAATATCGCGCAGTGCGACAAATCGGGCGACAACACGCACGACGTCTGTGTCACGTGCGGCAATATCACGCGCGGCAACAACTGATACGCAAAAAAAACTGACTGCGGACAACGTCATCAGTCGCGATTACAAAAAATGTCGCGAGGTTTATTATAACTGTATGGACGAATTCTGTGCGAACAAGGACAACCAGTTAAAACGTTGTGCCTGTTCATCACGTATGAACGAATTTGACAGCGTGAAAAAAAATCTGGAAAACATAGAAGATAAAATGTTGGATTTCAACCAACGCCTGTTGACCGTCAATATGGACAAAGAAGATGCCGCCGCATTAAACCAGGCGACCGAGGGCGAATTGGCGTTCCAACAAAAAGACACATCTAAATCCAAGAAAATGCTGGACGAAATCGCAAAAAAACTAAACACCAATTTCAGCGACAGCAACTTTAACAACTCGCTGACGGCGATATCGTTATCATTGGACACCGACGCCGCGTTTGACAGTGTGGATTCATTATCTGGAACATCTAATACGGCAAAATCTGGGACGGCGTTGTATTCGGCGGCCCTGCCGGTGTGTCGCGAAATGGCGGCCGAGGTTTGTACCGATGACGAACTGGCCATCGCTGAAAGTGGATACCAGGTCACGATTGAACAGGATTGCAACACCGTCGCCAAAACATACCAGACCCAGACCGACCAGGCACGCGAAAAACTGCGCGAAGGCAGTGCGCTGTTGGATATGTCGCGCCTGGACATTTACCAGAAACGTAATTCTGACGACATATTGACCTGTAAAAGCAAGATGTTGGCAATGCTGACCGATTCGACCGTGTGTGGTGAAAACCTGGGTAAATGTTTGGATACGACGGGACGCTATATTGACCCCACCACGGGCGAGGCATTTTTGACCGTTGACCTGGCGAATTTGGGTAATTTGATTACGCGCCCCGACACAAACCAGACCTGGACGTCCGTTCCCGGCAACCAGGTGTTTATCACATACCTGAATTCAAAAAAGAAATTCTTGGAACCAGCAATGGAAAAATGTCAGGATATTGCCGACAATGTTTGGGACGCATTTATTGAAGATGCGCTGGCGCAAATCAAATTGGCCCAGGATTCCAAATTGGAAGAAATGCGTCAATCTTGCACAACGCTGACGACCCAGTGTTTAACCGACACCGCAAAATCATTACAGGATTTTGACGCGCGCGCGCTGTCAACATTTGGGGTTGCCGCAGATAAAACGGTCAACGCAATGTGTGCCGACGTTCGCACTGCCTGTACGGCGTTGCTGAAAACAACGGGTGGCGACACAGACTGGATTGGCGGTATGACCGAAATTGCAACCGACAAAACATTTGAAACCGTTATGCAAACCTGTCGCGAGGTTGGACGTGCCTGTATTATCCAGGCGTGCAAATCAATTTCTGGTAACTTTGGTCTGTGCGAAAATATCCAGACATCGGTCAATCGTCACGCGATTATTGACCGCACATCCTGCTGGGACGAGGTCAAGGCCTGTGTTGCGTCTGCAGGCGATGACGCAATCAAACAAATCTGGGGCCGCCAGGTCACCGAAGGTCACATCAACGACAGTGGCAATTTCTATACACAACTCTATAATTGTGACCCCTATGCCAATCCCAAAGACCAAAACTGCAAGAACGACGAACCGATATATGACATTTGCACCACTGAATGCAATGCACCGAAATCAATCACGTGTTATGTATGTCGTTTGGCCGAACGTCTGTGGGGCAACTGTGAAATGGCGTCCACAACACCACTGACCAACAACGACAGTCATAATAAAATCAAAACACCTGTCACAACTGACACTGATACATTGATGTCGTGGTTTGCGAAAAACACAGGAACGACAACCGCAACCAACAGTTGCAGCAACACCCAATGCGGTATTGGCGAAAAAATGAGTCCTAATAATGGTTGCGTCCCCAGTTCCAGTTTGGATTCCAGCGACTGGGTATGCAACCCGGGCGATCGCATTGACATATTTGATGGTTGGAACAACTGTTGTGGCACCAACAGCAACACAGGCTTTGTCGCAGGGACGCGTGACAAATTTGGTAATTGTTGCGCATCAAATGGTGACGCCACGGAAATCAACCTTATGTGGAACGAATTTAACAAAGAATACAATAACAGTGTGGCGACAACAAACGCAGAATCTGGCACGTTATGTTTGGGTGGCGGCGCGCAATTTATTGCCCAGTTCAAAGTACCAACGGGCGACCAATATTATACGGGTCCAGGCAACACTGCAATTTTGATATGCGCTGGCGACGTCTCTGGTGATGAAAATACAATGAGATGCAACGGCAACTATGTAATTCTGATGCGCGACCAGGAATCAGGCACGTATTACAATCCGAACTATACATCGTATGAAAGCGGCCAGCCAGCGAACCAAAAATTTGAAAGTTCATATCGTATTTCTGGGGGCAATCTGCGAACACGCAAATATCAAGACAACAAATGGCAATGGTTGCCGGAACACGGCACGAACAGTCCGGCCATAACTGACACGCCCGCCCACTGCACAATTACCGTTAAATAGTATGGGACGAAAATCCTAATTGTTTGATATTGCACAATTTATACTTGACAAACAATCTTTTTTGGGTCACAATTCACATTGAACTAAACCGAAACCAGACACAAAAACAAATAGGTCACGTTATGTTCCGAACAAATGCTTTTATATCGCATTTTTACGTCATGTCGCCATCGGGCAGCGTGGCGGTCGGGAACGGCACGGCCATATTTGATGCAGTGTCTGGTTTTATGATAAATGGGTGATTGGGTCCGTATTTTTACGGGCCCTTTTGCTTTTTTGCGTTTTTCAGGAAAAATTTCCGTCCAAAAACGCGCGCAACAAAAAGGATAAAAAAATGAAAATCCTGCAAAAAATACCGTATAAATTAAAAACGGCATTGCCAGCACTGGCGTTGGCCGGGGCGTCGTTAATGTCCTCGTCTTGTGACGACAAAGAAAAAGATTTAAAACACGACGTTGAACTGGAATGGTTCAAAGGATATTTTGACGAAATTGTTAATCTTCAACCTTACCTGGATGACCCAACAGTAAATAATATATATTTAAAATATGTAAACAAGGGCGAAATGTTCTTTGGCTCCAACGTTTCACGTCTCTTACGCCCGTATTTGGACGGAATTTTATCCCAGGACCCAACCCGTATTTTTGGTCGTGGCAACTTGCAATTCGAAGTTGGCACATGCCCAAAAGCAGACAGCCTGTGGCTGGTATCCAAGGGCTGGACGGTAAATACCCCCCCTCGCGCTCAAAAACAGCGTTAAAAATTAAACCGACCGCACGGTCGGTTTTTTGTTGATTTGCCCCACAATATTTCATACCATTATCCCCAGGATGAGAAAACAAATCGCAATCTTTATCGTATGCCTGATGTTTCCCCTGGGGAACGCGCACGCTGACGACACCGACTTGTGTAAAAACACTTTCGGCGAGATAATAAAGGAAAAAGCCGAATGTATCGGCACAGACGGATGTAAATGGGTTAGTGATGGCGGTGGCAGATGTGAAAAATGTTCTGCTGGTTATTATGGAATTGGGGGTGAATGTGTGCAATGTCACTCACCATGGCTAAATTCTGAGGCAGGCTCAACATCAGAAACCGATTGTTTTACAACCTGTACAACCGGTGACAAAATAGATGGAAAAGAACACGCGTATCAAGTTGCAACCCAGCCAACGGCATATCGCCCAAACCATTGCGAATACACCCTGGGGTGCGATTCCGACATTACCAAAAACAGCAATAACATCGCGATAACAAATTTATGCAACTCTTATTTTGCATATCCGAATAACTCATTAACCAGTTCGTGCCAACCACGATGGGTTGTTGATGGCCCTGCACCTGCAAACGCCAGCGAATGTGATGTCGGCGCCACAGGAAAAATATATATCTATGACGAAACAACAAAAAAATTCAAGTGTTATGCCACAGCGTGCGATTCTGATTATGCCCTGATCAAAGATAACGATGTTTTTTGCCAATTAAATGGTGCATCCACAGAAACTGCACTGGGCCAATGCAAAGCGAAAACTATTTCCTGTGCGACAAATCTGACGACCAGTTGCCAGAAACACTTTCAATCGTCAAGCACGGCCGTGGTCACGGGCGATGCCACATGGGATTCAAACAAAAACGATTATGATTACAGTAATTGTAAATGCAGCGACACCAGCAAACTGACCGATGAAAACGGCCAAGAAATCGGCCGTGGAACACTGGAATGTAATTATAGTGCTGGACAATGGCAAAATTGCATATCAACAGGATTGCACTCATGCATTGCTGGGTATTGCGATTCGGATAACACACAGACCTGTAAAAAAGCACCGGCTGGAACATATTCTGGTGTGGGCGATAAAAATTGCACAAAATGTCCAGCTGGTATGACATCTGAATTCGGCAGCACAGATGCCAGCAAATGTGGCATTCGCCGTGGCGACAGCGGAACAAAATTTTGCGACCGCGTTGGTTGCTTTACCCTGCCCGGCAACGGATTTATTTATGGTTATACGAACTGAATAAATTTATTTCTGAAATTGCGCGATTTATTTCTGCTATCTGGGCGTCGTCAAATTTTCCCAGAACCCAATCCGCCGGCGACATCGGAATTTCCAGATTACGTGGGTGGCCGATACCGATTCGGATACGGTTATATTGATTGCCGACCGCCGCATCTATGGATTTAATGCCATTGTGACCTGCACTGCCGCCACCAAGTTTGGTTTTTATACGACCGACCGCCAAATCCATATCGTCGTGAATCACGATTAAATTTTCCAGCGGAATTTTATAAAACGCCATCAGTGGTTGCACTGCGTCCCCCGACAGGTTCATAAACGTCTGGGGCATTGCGAATATAACGCGATGTCCGTCAATATTCCCAGATGTGGTTTTGGCATTTTTTTCGTTGCGCCACGTGGCATCTGCCCCGGCCAAATGTTGCACCGCCATAAATCCAACATTGTGGCGTGTGCGTGCATATTGCGCCCCAGGATTGCCCAGTCCGACGACCAAAACAGGTTTATTTTCTTGCATATCAATATCTCTTTTTTCTATTATAATATCACACAAAGGAGAAAAATATGAAATTAAAAACTGCAGGCATTTTAACCCTGGCGTCTGTGCTGTTCACTGGCGCAAATGCCAATGCAAGTAATGTCTTGTATGATTTCTATGCCGGTGCGACAATCGGCGTTGGCGCAGCCAGCCAATTTGGCGGTCACGACAACAAAACCGAAAACGCCCAATCATACGGCGCGGTCTTGGGGGTTGATATTCCCGTCCTGCGCATAGAAGGCGAATACAGTTATCTGAACAGCGATTTGGTAAAAATGCACGTTGGTATGGCGAATCTGTATTTAAAAATGCCATCAACAGTTGTGCACCCATATTTGGGCGTTGGTATTGGTGGCGTGTTTGGTGGCGATGTTGATATTCCATCGGTTGACATTGAACACGGTGCCGCATATCAAGGTATGCTGGGGCTGACATTTGACGTGCCGGCATTGCCAATCAAAATTGATGCCGAAGCGCGCGCCCTGTATGCGCCAGACATCTATGAATTTGGCAATAAAAAGCCTGACATTATGCAATACGAGGGTCGCCTGAAATTGCGCTATGTATTTTAATTAAATACCAGGGGGGCGCAAAATTTGCGTCCCCACGTTTTATAAAACAGTTATATGGAAAAATTCAAATGCTGACACTGATTGATGGAAATTCGTTGTTATTTCGTGCCTATTACGGCGTGCACAGTCGCCTGACGCGCAGTGACGGGACACCTGTGGGCGCAGTGTATGGATTTTTCAATATGATGTTGCCGATATTATCGTCGGCGCAACCGGGCGACGCGTTTGTATGTGTGTTTGACGCGTCACGCATTTCTTTTCGCCAGGATATTTATCCTGCGTACAAGGCCAACCGTCCTGAAACCCCAGATGATTTAGTCACGCAATCGCACATGGTTCGCGCAGGCGCGGCGGCAATGGGAATGCCGGTATTGTGTATCCCCGGGGTTGAAGCAGATGATGTAATCGCAACCCTGGCACGACAAAATTGTTCCACCACAGACAGCACGCGTATCATAACCGGCGACAAAGATTTAATGCAACTGGTGTCTGATTGTGTGTTCTTATATGATGGTATGAAACAGCGCGAAATTCGCGCGCCCGGCGTGCTGGAAAAATTCGGCGTCACACCTGACCGCGTGGTTGACGTCCAGGCACTGATGGGCGATTCGTCTGACAACGTGCCAGGCGTGCCAGGCATCGGCCCGAAAAAGGCCGCCGAATTGATAAACCAATTTGGTGGTCTGGATAATTTATACGACCACCTGGACGACATCAAAAATGAACGCACACGCAATCTGTTGCGCGACAATCGCGAAATGGCATACGTGTCGCGCAAACTGGTGCAACTGAAATCAGACGTTGATTTATCTGGCCTGGAAATCACCCCATTTCGGTTTAACACGCCGGCGGCGTTGGATTTTGTCCGCACAAAACTGGAAAGCAATTCACTGGTTGCCAAGATTGAAAAACTGTTTCCGTTGGAAAAATTTGACGCGTCACACACGGTGCCAGAATTCCAATTTGCGGCGTCTGCGTGTCCGGTGGAAATTACCACTGCGCCCCGCCCCAGCGCGCCAACACCAACGCCAATGCAACCGATGACATTTGAAATAATCCAGGACGTTGCCGCACTGAAAAAATTTTTATCACAGGTAAAAAATATAATTGCGATTGACACTGAAACAACAGGCCTGAATCCGATTTCTGATAAAATGGTGGGAATTTCCCTGGCCACAGACGCAACACGTGGTGCGTATATTCCACTGCGCCACACGGCCCCAACATCAGATTTGTTTGGCACCGACGCCCCTGTCCCAAATCAGTTATCGGTCGGGGACGTCTGGACACATCTGGGGCCAATATTGGAAAACCCCAATATTGTCAAGGTTGGACACAACCTGAAATACGACCTGCACATTATGGCAAACGATGGCTGGGACATTGAAAAAATCGCCCCTGTTGATGACACAATGCTGCTGTCGTATGCGTTGGACGGGACGCTGCACGGACACGGTCTGGACGAACTGGCGATGTTGCACCTGGGACACGAAAACATACATTTTTCGTCGCTGTTTCCGCCCAAGACGCGCGACGCCGATATGCACTTTGCACACCTGGACATATCCGTTGCCGCGCCATACGCCGCCGAAGACGCAACGGTCTGTATGGCACTGTATGAAATATTGCGACCACGCCTGGACGCAAATGCGAAATTACGCGAATTATACGAAACGTGCGATTTGCCCCTGATGCCGATATTGGTCCAGATGGAACGCAACGGCGTATTGGTCAATCGCGCTG
This sequence comes from uncultured Rickettsiales bacterium, assembly GCA_900550565.1. Lineage (GTDB taxonomy): Bacteria > Pseudomonadota > Alphaproteobacteria > Rs-D84 > Rs-D84 > Enterousia. The sequence goes on from URSG01000002.1 coordinate 76,395, forward strand.
GACTGCAACAACTGTCGGGCGCATTTCACGACAGCCTGGGCAAACTGGAATCAGAAATATGGGCATTGGCCGGCCACGAATTTAATATCGCCAGTCCAAAGCAACTGGGGGCGGTTTTATTTGACGAATTAAAATTGCCTGCGAACAAGAAACGGTCAACCGACGCAGATACGCTGGGCGAACTGGGCGACGCACATCCGATTGTTGATAAAATTCTGTCGTGGCGTTCTATTGCCAAGTTGGCCGGCACATACGCGGACACATTGCCGCGCCAGATTGCATCAGACGGCCGTATTCACACCACATATTTACAGACCAGTACGAACACCGGACGTCTGTCCAGTCGTGATCCGAACCTGCAAAATATTCCGATTAAAACCGAACTGGGGGAACAGATTCGCAAATGTTTTGTTGCGCCGACGGGTCGGTTATTGATTTCGGTTGACTATTCCCAGATTCAACTGCGTCTGTTGGCGGACGTCGCCGATGTCGCAACGTTCAAAGAAACGTTCCACGCCGGAACTGATATTCACGAACAAACCGCGCGCAAGATTTTTGGCATTGCGCCCGGCGCGCCTGTTCCGCGTGAAATGCGTCGCGCGGCCAAGACGGTAAATTTCTCTATAATATACGGAATATCGTCATTTGGCCTGGCGGGCCAGTTGGGCATATCACGCGCAGCGGCCGCAGAACTGATAAATTCGTATATGGCCGGCCTGCCAGAAATTGAAAAATACATCACCGAAACACGCGATTTCGCGATGCAGAACGCGTGCGTTTATACCCCGTGGGGTCGCCGCATAGAACTGCCCGAGGTTCGCAATCCCCGTCTGCGCGCATACGCAATGCGTGCAGCGGTCAACGCCCCAATCCAGGGGGGTGGTGATGTTTATATTCTCGCTGTTGCCGACCA
>URSG01000003.1 GCA_900550565.1 uncultured Rickettsiales bacterium
TAAACGTCGCCCCAGACCCCGCCAATGGCGGGACGGTTTATCTTACGTTTTGCAATGATTTCAAGAAAATAAATGCAGCTTTGTCTGTTGGGTTCATTGTGGTTGGTGCCACGTGGGTTCCCTTGGACTGTTCCAGTTCGTGACGTCTGGAAACACATGCGCGAATAATGTTAAATACAGACTGTTGTTCGGGCGTTTTCTGTGCCGCGACATTTTCGCGCCATTTAACACTGGCAACGGTTTGACCGTTCACGCTGACGTCATATTGACCATAATCATAGCCATTTGCCACAGAAATGATTTCTTTGCCGGCCCGGTTTGTGATGTTATACACATCTGTTCCATAGTGGGCTGTATGCACAACGTTGCTGGATTTGATTACTGCAACGATTTCGTTTTCTAAAATTTTATTCATAGTGTATCCTTTTTTTTTGCCTTGAATATAACACGTAAATTTGTTTTGTCAAGTATTTGTGCGCTGATATTTTATATGTGTGCTTGAATTTTCAAATTATTCTGATACGATTTACAAGATAGTTTAAAAATAACCAAGAAGCACATAAAATGAACATAGAACTGGGGAAAAACATAAACGCGCGTGAAATTGAAACAAAAATCCAGGAATTTTGGGATAAAAATCATTTCTGGAACAATGATGTAAAATCGGACAAGCCGGCATTTTGCATTATGATGCCGCCACCAAATGTGACGGGCAACCTGCATATGGGGCATGCGCTGGATAACATTTTGACTGATATTGTTTGCCGTTATAAACGTATGTGCGGTTATGATGTTTTGTGGCAGCCGGGAACCGACCACGCGTCAATCGCGACCCAGTTATTGGTGGAACGTGATTTGTCCAAGCGTGGAATCAATCCACGCACAAAAACCAAGCAAGAATTGCTGGACATCGCCTGGGCGTGGAAGGCGGACAAGGGCGGTCAGATTATGAAACAGTTGCACATATTGGGCGTGACGCCGGTGTGGGCGCGTGAACGCTTTACAATGGACGCTGGGCTGTCTGCGGCGGTAAATAAATTATTTGTTCAAATGTATAACCAGGGGCTGATTTATCGTGCGCGTCGCCTGGTCAACTGGTGCCCAAAGCAACAGACGTCTATTTCTGATTTAGAGGTAGAAGTTCGCGAAGAACACGGTAAATTCTATTATTTCAAATATCCGTTGCGCGATGGTGGATTTATTGAAATTGCGACAACACGTCCCGAAACGCTGTTCGGCGACCAGGCGATTGCAATTCACCCAGATAATGAAAAATTAAAGCACTTGATTGGCAAGACGGCGATTATTCCGCTGACGAATATTGAAATTCCAGTTATTGCCGATGTGCACGCCGACCCGGACAAGGGAACTGGTGCGGTGAAAATCACACCTGCGCACGACAAAGATGACTGGGCGGTTGGCCAGCGTCATAATTTGCCAGTTGTATGTGTTTTGACCAATGACGCTAAAATGGCAGACATTGATGTCGTGCCAGAAAAATATCGTGGTATGGACCGCTTTGCCGCGCGCGCCGAAATCATCAAAGATTTAGACGCCGCCGGATTGATGATAAAAATTGACGACAAGATTATTCCGACGCCATATTCTGAACGCGGTAATGTTGTGATTGAATATATGGTTCGTGACGAGTGGTTTGTTGACGCCAAGAAATTGGCCGCGCCGGCAATTCGTGCCGTAGAAGAGGGCAAGGTTAAATTTATGCCTGAACATCGTTATAACCTGTTTATGGCGTGGATGCGCGATATTCACGAATGGTCTATTTCGCGTCAACTGTGGTGGGGACACCAGATTCCGGCCTGGTATGACGCAGACGGTAATATCTATGTTGCCGAAACCGAGGCAGACGCCATCGCACAATCAGGTGGACGTGAATTGACGCGTGACACATCGTGTTTGGATACGTGGTTCTCGTCCGGGCTGTGGCCGTTTTCTACGCTGGGGTGGCCGGAACAGACGCCAGAACTGAAAAAATATTATCCAACAGATTTGTTATACACGGCCGCAGATATTATATTCTTTTGGGTTGCGCGTATGCTGATGATGGGGATTTACGTGATGGGCGATGTTCCGTTCCACACGGTGAATTTCCACGGCCTGGTTCGCGATGCCAAGGGACAGAAAATGTCCAAGACCAAGGGCAACGGCACAGACCCATTGGCGGCTGTTGAAAAGTTTGGTGTTGACGCGTTGCGCTATTGGGTTGCAACGGCACCTATTGGAACAGACATCAGATACAGTGATGACGAGGTTAAGCGTGGGTCTAAATTACTGACCAAGTTGTGGAACGCGTCAAAATACACATTGATGAATCTGACGGATTTTGACCCAAAAACGGCGACGCCGGTGGCGGTCAAAGACCGTTATATAGAAGACCGCTGGGTTTTGGCGGAATTGAACAAAACAATCGCAGATGTCCGTCGCAATTTGGATAAATACGACAACTATAATTCACGCAGTGCGATTGACGCGTTCTTTTACGATGTGTTCTGTGACCAGTATTTGGAATTCATCAAGGATCGTTTCTGGTCGCCGGAAAAATATGACGCAAATTCTAAATTGTCGGCCCAGTGGACATTGTTCCAGGTCTTGCGTGCGATTATCGGATTGTATGCGCCGTTTATCCCGTTCCTGACCGAAGAATTGTGGCAGAAAATCTATCAAGATTACGAAGGGGGCGAAACCCTGCACCTGACGGCGTATCCAGCGGTGGACGATGCGCGCGATACCGATGTTCGTGATATGCAAATTGCGCTGGATATATTGCGGACGGTTCGCGGTCTGCGCACAGAACGCAAGGTTGGCAATGGCGCAAAACTGGAAACACTGACGATTCCGGCGACGACGCCTGTGGCGTTGCACGGGGTGATAAAGTCTGCGGCGCGTGCAAATCAAATCGTGTTGGGCGATGATGTTGATTTTGTCGTTGCGCCCCAGTGTAATACCACCCAAGGATAATAGTTATGGTTGACAAGTTTGTTTCACGGCGTGTATTGCAAGCGTATCAGTGTGACCGGTATGGATATGTCCGGCCACTGATTTTAATGAACGAATTGCAAAGTTGTGCAGACAGCCACGCTGAACAGTTGGGGTGTGGTCGCACGTTCTTGACCGAACAGAATATGGCGTGGGTGGTGACGCATTACCTGGTTGATATTATGGAATTGCCACGCGAAGGCGAAGAATTGACGATTACAACGTGGCCATCTGTCAAAGAATTATTGCGTGCCACACGTGATTTTGAAATTCGTGGCGCAGACGGTCGTCTGATGGTGCGTGCAACGTCCCAGTGGGTTTTAATTGATATGACGGCGCGTCGCCCGGTGCGATTGGACGATGCAGTTCCTAAATTGGTTGAAAATGGGGCGCGTGCCTGGGACCGTATATTTTGCAAGTTCCCAGATTTCGTTCCTGAAAAAACACACGTGTTCAAATGTCGGTTTGACGATATTGATGTGAATCAGCATATAAATAACGCGGTCTATGCGGTCTGGGCAACGGAAAGTGTTGGATACGCATTTCGCAATGCGCACAAATTGCGTTGTATTGAATTGAATTTCAAAAAAGAAATCAACCCAGACACGCCCCAGGTTGAAATTGACGTTGCGATTGACGGCGACGTTTCGCGTCATCGTATTCGCACAGGCGACACAGAACACGCGTCGGTTGTATGCACCTGGTCAGAATAAAAAACCGCCCCACCGGGCGGTTTTTTTAGTGACAAAGTGAGAAAGTGACAAAGTGAGAGAGTGATAAAGTGACAAAGTGACAGAGTGAGAAAGTGACAAAGTTTTTTATTCTAAAACTAAATCACTATATCACTGTATCACTTCATCACTGTATCACTTCCTCACTATAAAACCGCCCCTGGGGGCGGTTTTTTATTTGTCTTTATCGTCTGGTTTGTTTTTATTATTTAACGCCTCGGTGCGTTGAATTACGGCAATGTTTAACGCGTATGCACAGTTGTTCACAGCGTCGCGTCTTGCCGTCAGATTTACGCATTGTGCCGGTTTCGTAATTTTTCCCGTTTTGGTGTCAGTTTCCGCGGCGCCGAACGAAACGGCAAAAACCAAATCCTTGTCCAGTTGGCGTTTTGCTTCGCCAATTTGATTTGATGACACCGCGTTCAAGACCAGGCGAATATTATTCTGGATACATTCCAGACCGGTCTGGGTGCTGGTTTTCAACATACAATTTTCCGCGCCAGACAATATAATATTTCGGTCACTGGATTTAAACGCCCCCCCAGATGACGATGTGCTTTCTTCTTCGTCGCTGGCACCGGCGGCTTTAAGTTTTGTGGTCAAAACGGCCTTTTCCAGTTGGGTTTTAAAACGGCGAAGTGTTGCGTCCAGATAGTCGTATTGTTTTTTCATCTGTTGCGTCATAACCGTCGTTTTTAACGCGACGGTGTCACGCATCAGTTGTTTGTCGGCCTCGTCATCAGGGTTTTTTGTGCTGCCGATATTATACGCGTGCGTGCTGCACAGGGCCAATTCAGCGACAATGCGGTCATTCTTTTCGTCGTCGCAACCATCAGATGCGGCAAATGCCGGCAAAATAAGCGCAGTGACAATGGCCGTCACGCCCAGAAAACTTTTTATACCGTCAAAGATGTTTTTATTTAGTTTTTCCATTTAAGAAAGTTTTTGTTTCTACTGGTTCCAGAGATGGAACAAAATTAAACTTGCACCCCGTCTTTTCGTTAAACTCTTGACCCAAGCACTGACATTTACCAGGCCAATACCAGGTGCCACCGGTGGTTTGGCATAATTTGCATTTTTCTGAACCATTACAATTAAGTGTCAGCCACGCATTAGAAAAATCAGATGCTTTTATAATAGCGTCAATTTCTGTGGTTTCACCAGATGTGACCCCAGGGTTTTCGTTCCATTTGGCCAATAAATCGGCGTCTGTGGTGCATATTTTAGATGGTAATTTTTTCAGATTGGCCGATTTTTGCAGGTCAACCAACGTGTCTGCGTTCACGGCGCAATATTTTACCCCGTCTGGGTCTGGTTTTGTATTGCTGCGCAGACGGCTGGAACCATACACAGATGGCGCGTCCTGTTCAATAATGCGTTGCAGTGTTTCAATATCAATAGATGCCTGTTTTTTGCGGTTGCGGAACAGGGCAGACGTGTCCAATGCCTCGGACGCACAGCCAATGCGAACCTGGGCGTTTTCAAAACCTTCGTCTGGATACAGCCAGTTATACTGAACCTCGTCATTGCTGGTCAACATTTGAATCAGTTGGCAACCACCATCAGACATCGGAACAACCTGGCCGACCTTGCATTTTGCGCCACCGCGGACAGTTGCCTTAGCCTCGCTTTCGGGTGTTGAAATGCCGTTTATGCAATTCTTGTTGGTATAGTGCATAACCTGGTCTTGGGTGCACAGGTATTTTGCCCACGCGTTGCATGTTCCGTTCAACATCATATAAATATCGGTAATGTCAACGCCAACCGATTGCGCCATTATCAATGCGTCATACAATTCGTCCAGCACGGCGTTATATGGTTCAAAGAAATTCATTGCGCGCTGTTTAAACGTCTTGACCCGCTTTGGCCCGGCGCAATTATTACCAGACGTGTCGCAACCGGCGTATTCAAACGTGTCGTTCATTGCGGCCTTTAACGCCTTTAACTGGGTCTGGGCGTTTTCAATCTTGGACATAATTTGCCCGGTTATTTGGTCGCGTGCCAATAAATCCGCAGATAAACCGGATTTCGCGGCGATTTTTTGTGCCGTGGTCAGGCCATCTGTAATTGTTTGTGAATCTGTGTCAGTGGCGTCGTCATCGGTCGCAGGCGTAGATGTCGGCGTGTCATTTGTTGTGACCGGGTCAGGTGCTGCGTCTGCACCTGCTGCCTTGGTGGCTGTCATCTCTTGCTGTTTGGCCAATGCATCGCGCAATGTGTTTGCCGTTTCGGCGTTTTGACGTTCCATAGATGCCTGCATTTCCTGCATTTGTGCCTGCATCTGTTCAAGTTGTTCGTTGGTTTGCTGGGCTGCTGCCTGGGCCGCGGCAGTTTGGGCGGCGGCCGCCTGGGCATTGGCGCGCGCAGTTGATGACGCGACCAGTTGCGCCGAAATATATTCAACCAATTCGTCGCCATACTGTTTACACGTGGCGTTTGATTGCACACAGCCCGATACAATCGGATTTGCGATTTCCATTGTGGTGCAACCACCCGATGCACACTTTGGCTGGGCGCAACGTAAAATCAGCGCATTACAGTTGCCGAAATCAGCGCGCGGCGCAGACGTGTTTGCCTGGCCCCGTGTGTTCATCATAGTGTTCCAGGTGTTATTATTCATCGCGCCCGATGCGCCGTTGAACGCGGTCAGATTACTGCCAGCGGTTGTTGCAACGGCGGCCGTCGCCGGGGTCACAGACACCAGCGTCAACGCCACAACCAAAAATTTTGATATGGATTTCATATTCTCTCTGTTGCGATAATTCTATCACAAAACCACACGCACTGCAAAATAAAAATACCCGTTTTGGGTATTTTCAGATATAAAAAAACCGCCAATCGGCGGAATTTTTAATTAGCGGCAGTCACGGCCAAGCGTTTGCGCCCCGCCGCGCGACGACGATTCAATACATCGCGACCGCCCTTGGTTGCCATTCTTTCACGAAAGCCGTGCGTGCGCACGCGACGTGTTTTTGACGGTTGATAAGTTCTTTTAGTTGCCATAATTAAATCCTTTTGCGCGTCTATTTAACCACAGGTTTTTATAAAACGCAACCTTTTTATTTAGATTTTACCAATCCCAGTTTTTTCAGCCCTTCTAGCATCAGGTAATAACTGAACAATAATGCGAATAACCGCCAAAATGGTAAAAACATCGTTTTGTCCTATTTTGTTTTCTGAAATTTATCGCAGGCGCACTTTTTAATATTTTGCATTTTAATGCGAGCCGCGGCAGCGGCGCGCAATGCACGCAATATCAGTTTCGTGTTTGCACGAATCAGGCGAACCTGGAATTTGGTAAAGCTGTCGGTCTGGCCATAGGTGTCCAACACTTGGTCATAGGTTTTCAACAGTTGGTCATAGGTGTCCAACAGTTTGTTCATTTCGTCCTGGGCATCAATAAAAGTTTTTTCTTGTTTCATCATAGTAAGGACTATTCTATTACGAAAAAAACTTTTGTCAATCTTTTTTTTGTCGTTATGTCTTGACCCTTGGGCTAAAAATTTGCTATTGTTGCAGTGTCAAATATAGGGGAAAGCAAAGTATGTCTGAAATTACTAGTAATGCCGATGATATGGCTGTAAAAATTCCACAATCGTCAATAGAGCACGAAATGCGGACCAGTTTCTTGGACTATGCGATGTCGGTTATTGTTGACCGCGCGTTGCCTGATGTCCGTGACGGGTGCAAGCCTGTGCATCGTCGTATTTTATACGTTATGAACGATGTTGCGCCGGCGACAAAGCCAACGGTTAAATCTGCGCGTATCGTGGGCGAGGTTATGGGTAAATATCACCCCCATGGCGATAGTTCTATTTATGACGCAATGGCCCGTATGGCCCAGGATTTTTCTATGGGCGAAACGTTGGTCCAGGGCCAGGGTAATTTTGGTTCGCGTGACGGGGATAAACCGGCGGCTATGCGTTATACCGAGGCGCGCCTGTCCAAACTGGGGGCGTCGTTGATGGACGATATGGACAAAGATACCGTTGATTGGCAGCCGAACTTTGACGGCACATTGCAAGAACCGGTTGTTTTGCCGACCAAGTTCCCAAATTTCTTGGTCAATGGCGGTTCGGGTATTGCAGTTGGTATGGCGACAAATGTTCCGACGTATAACCTGGGTGAAATTTGCAATGGTATTTTGGCAATCTTGGACAACAAGGATTTGTCAGATGATGAATTGTTCGGCATTATCCCTGGGCCTGATTTCCCAACAGGGGCGATAATAATGGGACGTGCCGGCGCATACAAGGCGCATACGACTGGGCGTGGGTCTATTATCGTTCGTGCAAAAACGCACATGGAAAAATTCCACGACCACGACGCAATCGTTGTTGATGAAATCCCGTACCAGGTCAACAAGGCCCAGATGATTATCAAAATCGCCGAATTGATAAAGGATAAACGCATAGAAGGTATTTCTGAAATTCGCGATGAATCGTCCAAAGAAGGTCTGCGTATTGTTATTGAATTAAAGCGCGACGCGATTTCTGATGTGGTGTTGAATCACCTGTTCCAATACACGGAAATGCAGACGAATTTCCCGGTCAATATGATGGCGTTAAATCGTGGCCGTCCGATGTTGTTCAATATTCGTGGCGTGCTGGACGCGTTCATTGATTTCCGGTGCGAGGTTATTCGTCGTCGCACAATATTTGATTTGAACAAGGCGCGTGCGCGTGCGCATACGTTGTTGGGCCTGTCGGTGGCGGTTGGAAATCTGGACGATGTTATTGAACTGATTAAATCCAGTCCGAACCCAGACGCCGCGCGCGATGCATTGATTTCACGCGGTTGGCGTGCGTCGGATATTGAATCATATATTCAACTGATTGATGACCCAAATACAGAATACAAAGACGGTATGTTCTATATGTCCGAAGATCAGGCGCGTGCAATTCTGGAATTGCAATTACATCGTCTGACGGGATTGGAACGCGACAAGATTCACGACGATTTAACAACGTTGGGTGCGTTGATAAAAGACCTGTTGGATATTCTGGGCAGTCACGAACGTATTATTCAAATTATCCGTGATGAAACCGCATCTGTTCGTGATAACTGGGCGTCGCCACGTCGCACAGAAATATCTGATGCAGAAATAGATATTGACATAGAAGATTTGATTGCACGCGAAGATATGGTTATCACGGTGTCTAATACCGGTTATATCAAGCGCGTATCGCTGGATACATATCGCGCGCAAAAACGCGGTGGCAAGGGTCGCAATGCAATGACCACCAAAGAAGATGACTATGTCGTCCAGGTCTTTGTTGCGAATACGCATACGCCACTGTTGTTCTTTAGTTCCAAGGGATTGTGCTATAAACTGAAAACATATAAATTACCCGAAGCGGCGGCATCTGCCAAGGGACGGCCATTGGTCAATCTGTTGCCGTTGGAAAATGGCGAAACGATTACCGCAATATTGCCAGTCCCCGAAGAAGAAGTTGCGCGCGTTCGCGCATCTGGCCAGGAACATTTCCTGATGTTTGCAACGGCGTCTGGTACGGTGCGTCGCAATCGTATGTCTGATTTTGATTCAATCCGCGCAAACGGTAAAATTGCGATGAAACTGGACGACGGGGACAGTTTGATTTCTGTGCTGCCGTGCAACGAAGACCAAGATGTGTTCTTGGCAACATATCGCGGTCGTTGCATACGTTTCCCAGTCAACGAAATTCGCGTCTTTGCGGGCCGCAATTCAACCGGTGTTCGTGGTATGAATCTGGGCGCAGATGATAAGATTATCGGTATGTCAATGTTGACACACGGTGAATCTGATGCGACGGTGCGTGCGGCGTATATTAAACAGTCGCGTGCATTGCGTCGTGCGGCAACTGGTGTTGACGAAGAAGCGTCTGATGACGAAGAAGCAACAACGCTGACACTGACTGATGAACAAATGGCGCGTATGGCGGCCGATGAACAGTTTATATTGACCATATCTGAAAATGGTTTTGGTAAACGCACCAGTGCATATGAATATCGCACAACGCATCGTGGCGGTAATGGATTTACCAATATTAAACTGGGTGGTAAAAACACAGCGGTCGCAGGTTCGTTCCCGGTTGAAAACGGACACGATGTAATGATGGTGACCGATGGCGGTAAAATTATCCGCACACCGGTTGATGACGTTCGTATTGCTGGGCGCAGTACGGCCGGTGTGACACTGTTCCGCACAGGTGAAAATGAACGCGTTGTGTCGGCGATTTCAATCGTCAGTGACGAAGAAGAAGCGGCCGAGGTTGAAGCCGACGCTGCCGCAATCGCAGAATAAAAACGGGGTGCCGAAATGGAAAACAATGAATACTTTTCATCAATAAATGATGTATCCAAACGTTTGGACATTCCGGCACACACCCTGCGTTATTGGGAAAAACAATTCCCTGTCGCGATAAAGCCGACAACGGGTGCCGGTGGTCGTCGCTATTATCGTGGCGAGACGGTAAATCGCCTGGTCGTTATCAAGGATTTGTTGTATAACCGCGGTATGACGATTGCAGGTGTAAAAAAAATGTTGCGTGATGGCACGTTCCCAGATGCGCCGGGTGATGTGGTTATTTCTGCAACGTCACCGGTGAACCCCGGGACGCACAATGCGGCACACGCCGATGATATTTCTGCGGCGATAACATTGTTGGACGCGGCAAAGCAGATTTTAACGGCGGTGTAAATGCTGTTCACATCTGTTCCACATTTTCTTAGTAATATTATTTGCGGTCTGATTCCAGACAAGGCGCGTCGCAAAAAGGCACGTGTGATGATGAATTCGCCTATGGCAATCCAGGTGCAATTTATTCGTCGCAATATAGATGAACCAATTCGTCGTCTGAAAACATTTGTCGGATACCAGGCGCGCAGTCTGATTATCGGCGTCAACGATAAATGGATTTTCAAGTTTCCGTTGCGTCGCGATAACAGTGATGAATTGGCCCAGCGCGAGGTGCGAATTGTCAACGCGTTGTCGCCACTGTCGCCGATTTATATTCCACCGGTCCAGATTTTAAAATTGCGTGGACGTTTGGTTCGTAAATATGAATTTGTGCGTGGCAAAACTCTGCGCCAGACATCGCCCGATTTAATTCTGAAACATAAAACAAAGTTGGCGCGCCAGATTGCAAATTTCCTGTATGTTGTTGGCACATCAGACCCAGCAGAAATTCGTGATTTGAAACCATCTGCGTCTGCGCGTCCTGGGTTCTTGTTCGGCTGGTCCCAGGGGGACGTTTGCGACAATTTTATGATAGATACGGAAACAATGAACGTGATTGCGATTATTGACTGGGAAGATGCACATTTCGGCGATATTTCGCCCCAGTTGGTAAACGACCGACGTTCGCCCCAGCGCGAACTGATGGCGGCGGTCAAGGACGAGTATGAAAAAATTTGGCACGCACACAATAAACAGAAAAAATAAAATTCGCCGAACATGTCGGCGATTTTATTTTGGCAGTCCCAAGGGGAATTGAACCCCTGTTCCCAGAATGAGAATCTGGTGTCCTGACCGCTAGACGATGGGACCAAGCGTGGCCTATGATAACATCTTTTTCATATTTTGCAAAAAGAAAACACGCGCCGCCGGCAAAAACTGTGCAAAGACAGACAGTTGAAAAAATGTGTTTTTTGCGGTATAATTTGCGTATGTCGTATGCTACAAAGAATCTTTTTATTGTGTTGGGAATTTGCGCAGGTATGCCGTTATTGTGCCGCGCAGCAAGTTTGCTGGAATCTGCGTCGTTCCCAAAAACAACAGGGGATTTAAGTTTTGTTGACAGAATAACCCTCCAGGAAAGTGATTATGAAATATTTAAAGATTTGTCCCCATACGACCAGTTGGACATAATATATACGGACCAGGGTATAAATGATGAAGTGGCGGCGGACTATTTAATGGACGCGCAACAGGCCGAACAAAAAACTGATGCGAACGGTGCCACAAACGTGGCGTCTGGGCCTGGGGCGACAACGACGCCTGGCCAGCCAACGGATACAGGTTCTGCGCCGGCGGTTGCCACGCCCAGCCCGACGCCCGTGGCCACCACACCCAGCCCTGCGCCTGTGACCACCACGTCCGGCCCCTGTCCTGCGCCACCGACAGATGCGACGTATTGTGCGCAATCTGCGCCACATATTCCAAAAAATCAAAAAATACCATTTGGCAAACCCCTGTCAGACTATCTGTTTTGTTCTGATTATGGCCTGCGTTCTATGGGGAAACAAAAGGTTTATGATAAGAAAACGGGGAAATGGATTACAAAAACCATATGGGACACACACTATGGTATGGACATAGGTTGCAGAGATGAATTTTATAACAAGCCTGTCTATGCCACGGCCGATGGCATCGTAGAACTCGCAAAACCAAATCGCCCGGGCAGTTCTGCGGGAAACTATATTGTTATAAATCATGGAAATGGATTCAAGACCAGATATATGCACCTGAATAATATGTTGGTGGCCAAGAACCAGCATGTCCAGGCCGGGTGCCAGATTGCAACGGTTGGATACACCGGTGGTGCCAAGGTGAACAAGGCGTCACTTAGGAAACAGAAATGTCCCACTATGCGCAAATCAATTTCCCATTTGCACTATGAAATACTTTACAATGGGTCGTTAAAAAGCGTGACCGGACCGGACGGCAAAACCGTGCGAATTGTTCATGGAATTCGCAACAGCAACGCCATTGACCCCGCGCCATTTATGGGTGAAAAGTAAGAACCAAAAATAAACCCGGCACAAGGCCGGTTTTATTCTTGGTTGGGGCGCACTCAATTTCCTCGGTGTCACGCATAAATGCGCGACACCTGTGGGGCAACCGTGACGATTTGATTGCGCGCGGCTTATCAAATCTACTTGTTGTCGAACCGGCAACTTCGTTGCAGGTGTCGCACCGTGGCCACGAACCAAAAATAAACCCAGCACAAGGCCGGTTTATTCTTGGTTGGGGCGCACGGATTCGAACCATGATAAAGAGAACCAAAATCTCTTGTCCTACCATTAGACGACACCCCAAAAGTGATTATGATTATAAGTATCTTTTGAATTTTTGCAATAACAAAAATTACGTTTTATATATTTGCAATTAAAAAAATTAGGATTCTTTATTATTTTATGCTTGCATAAAAATCATTTCAAATATATAATCGTTCAGTTTTTTAATGATTAAAAGACTTTTAATTATTAAAGGACTGTTCGGTTCACCTTGCTACAAAGGGGGGCATAAATATGATGCGCAAAGAATTTATTAGTTTATTGGAATCAAATATTTTAACATTGGACCGGTTGGCAGAACGGCTGCGCAAGGAGCCATTGGACGCTGGTCTGTATCCAAAAAATCAGATGACGGTATTGGTACGTCTGCACATGGGCGGACGGGCGCGATTGAAAGATATTGCGCGTCGCGAATTGGTGCCGGCACCGAATTTGTGTGCGACGTTTCGCAAACTGGAACGCGATGGTCTGGTGACGCGGACGGTTGATGAAAACGACCGCCGTAATACGTGGTATGCATGCACGCCCGCAGGTGAAAAACTGGCGAGCAAGGCGATGGAATTATTTCGCAGTGCGATTTGTCGCCTGTTTGAAAATATCGCACCTGATGACGAGGCGGCATTGACAGATGCGCTGAAAACAATGAATGAAATACTGACAAAGATGGAGTTAAAAAATGTTTAAAATCGGACGATTTGCTGCGTTTTTTTGTGGCATAGTCGCAGGGGTGGCAAATGCAAACGCGATGGATTTATCGCTGGCGACGGCTGTGGACAAGATTGTTGCCGAATCCCAGGATTTGAAAAAGGCCGACGCAAATGTTAAAAAGGCCCAGGCATCGCTGGATGCGGCGAACGCAAACCGTTGGTTTTCAGTTGACGGGACGGTGGGATATACGAATCTGATAAATGTTAAAAAGCCGTTTGATTCCTATGGTGTGGATTTAACCCCAGAAATGGGCGGTCTGTTGGCGCGTGTTTTGGGGACTGATATTGACCACCTGGAAATTCCAGATAATATTTTCACCGCAGGCGTCACAATAACCCAACCGATTTATACGTTTGGTAAAATTGGCAACGCAGTTGACGGTGTGCGGTCTGCGATAAAGATGGCCGACGCCAGTCGTGAAATGACACTGCGTGCGGTTAAATACAGTGCTGCTGATATTTACTGGACGGCCAAGATGACCGATGAAATCGTTAAAATATCAAAACAAGATTTGGATTCTGCGCGCAACGCAAAGAAAAGTTTAACATCGGCAGGACGCGCAAACCGCAGCAATTTGGTAAAGATTGAATCTGATATTGCCGCCAAAGAAATAAATCTGTCTGATGCAGAATTCAATCGTGATACTGCGCACAGAATGTTGAAAATTCTGGCCGGTATTGATATGAACGAAGAATTAAATTTGACCGATAATTTCCCGTCTGATTTTTCAGACCTGGGGGCCGGCGAATTGAAATCTACGCCACAATGGCGCGCATTAAACGAACAGGTTATGATGTATGAAAAACAGGCGCGTTCAAAACGTGCCGGGGCATACCCGACGTTGGCGGCGGTTGGTTCATACAGTTATATGGCACTGGACCAAAACTTCAATGATATGTTTGGTCATGATAATTCCCAGTCTGCGTATTGGGGTGTGGCATTGCAGGTGCCTATTTTCAGTGGTGGCGCGCATCGCGCAAATGCAACAATAGAGGCCATGAATGCCGAGGCTGCACACCAAGATTTGGACAAGGCGAAAAAGATGACGACCGAAGAATATTCGCGCGCAATCGCCAAATATAATCATCTGCGTGGCAATCTGAAAACATTGGAAAATGCGCGCAATTTGGCGGCCAAGGCATACGGAATTTCCAGTGACCGTTTTTCGGCCGGACAAACGTCTGCGGTTGAATTGGCCGAAGTGTCCGCCGGTCTGTATCAGTTAGATATGGCGTTGTTAAACGCAAAATACAACATACTGATGTCGGCAGAATCTGTGAAAAAGTTGGGTGAATAATATGAATACTGTAAAAAAACTGATTGCAAAAATAGATTGGTTGATTGCGCAAATGAAAACCCCACGTGGTCGCAAAATTACTGCGATTGCAGGTGTTTGTGTGATGGTATTGTGGGTTGCGTTTCGTTTTACCATGATTGGAATTGAACACGCGCGCCCTGTGTTTAATGCAACGCGTGATGCGGCGGAAAATGGCGTGCCGGTTGTGACGATGACGGTGACGCGCAGTGCCGGCGATTTGCGCGAACCAATCGCAATCAAAAATAATCGCGCCTATGTTTCGTCGGGTCGCGTGAATAAATTCGGTGTCGGTCAACACGTTGGCGATGGGGTGATTGTTTCTGTCGCAGGTGGAATTGACCTGGATTCTGGAATGTATGTTATTCGCACCCGTGGCGTGGCCGACGGTTTGCAGTATGCGAAATATCGCGCAACAGGATATTTTGTGCCAGTAGACGCCATAAACAACAATGTTGTTATGGTTGCCGATGGCGATGTCGCACGTGCGCGCACCGTTCGTGTTGGTCGCCAGGACGATGAAAACGCACTGGTTGAATCAGGACTGCAAGATGGTGACATTGTCATTTTGACGCACGTATCTGATGGCGACAAGATTCAAATCAAAAAATAAAAAATGGGGAGATTACAGTTATGTTAAAGTTTTTCGTTCGCAGACCTGTCACAACTGTTATGTTTGTTTTGTTATGGGTTGCGTTGGGGTTGGTATCATTTCCAAAGATGAACATTGAACGCACGCCGTCGTTGGATTTCCCGATGGTCACTGCGTCATTTATATATCCAGGTGCATCGCCTGCGGAAATTGAAACCCAGGTTATTAAAAAGGCCGAAGACGCTATGTCCGAAGTGGCCGGTCTGAAAAAATTGACCGCCCAGGCGTATGAAAATGGTGGCTATGTTATGGCCGAATTTAACTTGGGCGTGAACGTCAATGATAAATCCAGCGAGGTTAAGTCCAAGATTGACGCACTGTCGTCTGAATTCCCAGACGCACTGAAACAGCCTGTTGTTGAAAAATTAAATCCATTACAGGAATCGGTTGTGGACATTGTTCTGCGTGGTGCATCGCCCCGTGATATGCAGGAATATGTTGATAACGTCCTGTCTAATAAAATCACAGCAATCAAGGGCGTGGCCAGCGTATCTGTGTTCGGTGGCGAAGACCGTGCGGTGCGCGTTGAAATGAACCCAGAACTGATGGCGGCGCGTGGCGCAACCGTGACAGATGTTGTGACGGCATTGGCGGCGCGCAATCTGAATGTCCCAGGCGGAAAAATTGAAACAACTGGGAACGCATCAAACGTTCGTTTTATTGGTGAATTTGAATCAGTGGATGAAAT
The DNA here is from genome assembly GCA_900550565.1 of uncultured Rickettsiales bacterium. Lineage (GTDB taxonomy): Bacteria > Pseudomonadota > Alphaproteobacteria > Rs-D84 > Rs-D84 > Enterousia. Next base: position 16,089 of record URSG01000003.1, read on the forward strand.
TGCAAACCTGCATCTGACAACGGTTGAAGGGGCGCGTTTCAAACTGTCTGATGTTGCAACCGTGACAGATGCCGCCCGTGATGTTGAAACAGGCGCACGTTATAATGGTGAACCTGTGGTTATCGCGTCTGTGGTCAAGGCGTCTGATGGTAATGCAATTAAAATTTCCCAGGCATTGCGTAAAAAAATGCCAGAATTGCAGGCAAATATGCAGACACGTTTCCCGAACGCGACGATGGAAATTATCGCTGATTCATCTACGGCGATATCGGACGAAACAAACAGTACAATTTGGGGTATCGTCCTGGGGATTGTGTTTACCGTATTGGTTCTGTTGGCGTTCACACGCAACTGGCGTTCAACCATTATCGCAGGTGTCGTGATTCCTGCGTCATTGGTTGCCGGATTCTTCTTTATGAACGGCAGTGGATTTACAATCAATGCGATGACACTGTTGGCGTATTCATCTGCGCTGGGGACACTGGTATCAAACGCGATTATTTTGATTGAATCTGCGTTGCAGGAAATGCGCGCCGGCAAAGACCCTGAAAACGCCGCTGTTGATGGAACGAAAAAGGTTGCAGTATCTGTGTTGGCCGGTGTCGGAACAAACGTCGTGGTGTTCTTGCCGTTGGCGTTTATGAGTGGTATCGTTGGGCAATTTATGATTCAGTTTGGTCTGACTGTTGTGTATCTGACGCTGTTGTCATTGCTGTTCAGTTTCACACTGACCCCGATGATGATTGCCAAGATTTTGCGTCTGACGGGCGACAAAAACGCCAAGAAAAAACAGGCCGCACAAAAGCCCCAGGCTGTATCGCCGACAATGGAAAAATTACATCGCTGGTTTGATGTGCAGCATAATCATCCGTGGCGTGTAATCGGATTGGCGGTGGCGGTGTTTATCGGTTCTGTTATGTTGACCAAGTTTGTTGGTAATGAATTTGCGCCATCAACTGACGTAGATGAAATTACAATCACGGCGCGTGCGCCAATGGGGGCGACATTTGAAAAATCGCGCAGTATCGCCGAACAAATAGAAAACGAATTAAAACAATTCCCACAGGTCAAGGCGACATCTGTGAAAATCGGTGAACGTGGTCTGCAAAACATCGCGATAAAGGCTGAATTGGTCGCGCGTGCAGATCGTGGTATCAGCGATAAAAAACTGGCGCGTCGTATTTTGCCACGTCTGGAAACAATCCCAGATGTTGAAATCCAAATTCACGCCGGTTCGTCAATGTCGTCATCGTCAACTGCGGATATTGTTTTGAATATCAAAGGCGAAGATGACGCAAAGCGCGAAGAATACGCAACGCGCGTCCTGGAAATGATAAACCAGGTTCCCGAAGTGCAAAGTGCGGTGCGCGCCCAGCAGACCCCGGGTCGCGAAATTCGCTTTGTCCCAGATGAAGATAAAATGAATTTCTGGGGGGTCAAGAATTCTTATGCAGGGACAACATTGCGAACCGCGTTGTATGGTAATGACGATTACAAATACAAAGAAAATGGCGAAGAATATCCGATTATTTTGGAATTTGCACGCCCATTTAAAACCGCGGAAATGTTTGACAATGTATACGTGAATTCGCAAAAGGGTATGGTCGCGTTGTCGTCGCTGGGTAAAATTGAAAACGTTGCGGCAACCCCGAACATCAGCCGTCTGGATAAAAACAGAATTACCGAAATTGACATCAATATTGGTAAATCAACACTGGGACCGGTCCAGGCAAAAATCCAGGCTGGGCTGGACGCGATGAACTGGGACGCAGGTTATAGCGCGGAATTCGGTGGTATGTCGGAAATCCAGGACGAAACAACCGGCGAAATTGCCCAGGCGTTCTTGCTGGCGACAGTATTGACATTTATGTTGTTGGCGGCGATTATGAATTCGTTGGCGCATCCATTTACGATTGCGACATCAATTCTGACATCGTTCACAGGCGTGTTTATCGTTCTGTTCTTGACCGGTGCGACGATGAACGTTGGTGCTATGTTGGCGTTCGTTATGTTGGTCGGATTGGTGGTGAACAATAATATTCTGTTGTTGGAACCAACAATCGGGCGTATCAACAATGGTCAAAGTGCATACGACGCATTGTGGGCGGAAATAAACGACAAGCGTTATATGATTTTGATGACGTCTATTGCGGTTATTACCGGTATGATGCCCCAGTTGTGGTCAACTGATGGTATGAAGGTCGCAATGGCTGCGGTTATGATTGGTGGTATGATGGCCAGTTTGATATTTACATTTACACTGACCCCGGCATTGTTCTTTTTAATAGAACGTGCGCGCCAACGCGTGTCGCGTAAAAAATAACCACGACGGGGCATAATGCCCCGTTTTTTTATTGCCCAACGCGCAAAGCCTGGTATAATACGCCCGAAATATCAAAAGGATTTGTATATGTTGATGAAGCAAGATGTTGTTGTTTTTGATTTTGACGGAACGCTGTCGGCGCGTGATTCTAATGTGGAATTTGGGCGGTATTGTTTTCGCCACTCGTTTCGGCCGTGGTTGTTTTTGCCATTGATGGGTGTGGCATTGATTGCGCGTGCGTTTAATCCGGCTGGGCTGTGGTGGCGCGAAAGTATGCGTCGCTTTTTAACCGCAGATATGGTTCGTAAATTTGCACCTGATTTTATCAAACTGCATAAAATGGAACGCTTTGGCTGGGCCAAAGAACAGGTTGCCGCAGAACGCGCCGCCGGACGTCGGGTGGTGCTGGTTTCGGCCAGTACGGATTACTTGGTGCCGCAACTGGTGCGTGATATAAAATTTGATGTGGTTTTGACATCACAGATGGACGCGACCAAACCGTGGAAATATAAATTCTTGTGCTGGGGCGCGAACAAGGTTGTCGCGCTGGACGCGTGGGCGGCAAAAAACAAAATTATACCGCGCGTCGTGCGCAGTTATTCGGACAGTCCGTCTGATATGCCGATGATGGAAATTGCCGCGGAACAGGTTTGGGTTGACGCAAAAACAGGATTGCGAAAACATGCCTAGGGCGCGCGCGAAATAAATCCGTTATAATCGTCGTATGGTTATGACGGATTTTTTATATGATTTTTCGGTCGGCATTGCATGTGCATTGATTGGTGCGTTGATAAGTATATTGCTATCGCGTCGTAAAACGCGTCGCCTGACCAGTGAAATTGTCCTGCGTCGTCATGATTTAGACGCATTGCGATTGGAAAATAATAGATTGCTGGAAACAATCAAGAACCGCGAAACGCAAATACTGGAATTGCAAAAGAAAATATTGGATAACCATAAAAAATCAATTTGCAAAAAAACACGTCGTAAATAAAAACGTCCGTCAAAGCGGACGTTTTTTTATTGCAATTTAATCTTCGCCAAAATCCATATCGCGCAATTTTTCGGCGCGTGGCGTGATTTTATCAACAGATGTTTGCAGTTGTTCTATGTCGGTTGTTGCCTGGTTAAAGTGTTGTGATACGCGCGCCGCGCGGTCAGACAAACGCCCCAGGTCGGTCAGCAGCATATCCAGTTCCTTTTTTATCTTGGCCGCGACGCGTTTGATTTTTATGTCAGATAATACTGCGCGAATTGTGTTCAATGTTGCCCACAGTGTTGACGGCGACACAATAAATACTTTGCGACGCGCAGCATATTCAATCGCGCCCGGAAATTCACGATGCAGTGTTTCAAATATTGATTCAGACGCAATAAACATCATAGCAGAATCTGCGGTTTTGCCGGGTATAATATATTTTTCGGCAATGGCATCAATATGCTTGCGCACGTCCAGTTCAAACTGTTTTCGTGCCGCGCCATCGTTGGCGTCTGATTGCATACGGTTAAATGATTCCAGTGGAAATTTACTGTCAATTATCATATCGCCCGGCGGATACGGCAGGCGTATAACACAATCTGGTCGCACGCCAGTATCCATTACAACCTGGAACGCGTATGTTTCAGGTGGCATAATATCGGCAACTAAATCGGCCAGTTGACGTTCACCAAATGTTCCGCGTGCCTGTTTGTTGCCCATCAAAATATTTTTGAAATTCGCAATGTCGCCACTGATATTTTTCAATTCTATTGCGTTTTGCGACAATGCGCCCAGCCGTTCGGCCAACCGTTCGCGCAGACGGGCGTTGTCTTCGCGCAGGGCGGAAATGTCCACCGTCGGACGGCGCATTAAAATCGCCATCAATAATCCAATTATAATAAACAGCAGTAAAAAAATATAAGTTGTCATTTGTCTTTCCTTTGCTAAAATCAATTATAAGAGGATTTATAAATGTTGCAAATGAAACTTTGTGGGGATTTGGTTTTGCGCGAAAAATGTGCGCCAATTACTGAAATTACCCCCGAAATACTGAATACTATGGACGAAATGATTGGTATGATGCGGGACCAGTCGGGGGTTGGTCTGGCCGCGCCCCAGGTCGGCATTTTGCAACGTTTTTTGATTATGATGGACCCAGATACTGAAACCGTGTTCAAGATGATAAATCCCAAAATCATCTCGCACAGTGCGGAAACCTGCAAAATGGAAGAGGGGTGCCTGTCCGTGTTGGGGCCAGATAATTTGCCGGTGTATTCGCACGTCACGCGCCCGTCATCGGTGGTGGTTGAATGGACAGATGAAAATGGCACACCCCAGGGGGCAAAGATGTCTGGGTTGCCGGCGCGAATTGTCCAGCACGAAACAGATCATCTGGACGGCAAGTTGTTTATTGACTATCTGTCGCCGGTTCATCGCGAAATGGTTATGCGCAAGGTCAGGAAACGTAAATTATGAAATTAGTTTTAATGGGGACACCAGAATTTGTTGTGCCAATCTTTGACGCGATTTATAACGCCGGACACGAAATTATGGCGGTATTTACCCGTGGGCCAAAACCGGTTGGACGCAAACAGGTGCTGACTAAATCGCCGGTGCAACTGTGGGCCGAATCAAAAAATCTGGCTGTGTTTAATCGCGTGTCTGAATATAATTTTTCGCCAGATATGGTTGTTGTTGTGTCGTATGGGGTAATTCTGCGCGATAATGTTTTGTCGTCTGCGCCGTGCGTCAATATTCACCCAAGTGATTTGCCAAAATATCGCGGCCCGTCACCAATTAAAACCGCAATCTATAACGGCGATACGCACAGCACAGTGTGCCTGATGCAAATTACCGCCGAAATGGACGCCGGTGATGTTTTAATGCGACGCGATTTTGAAATTGGTGAAAATGATACAAACGACGACATTGAATCACGTGTGTCAAAAATTGGGGCAGAAATGCTGACCGAATATTTGGCGAACCCGTCTGGGTATGCGCCGGTCGCACAAACTGGCACGCCGACATTTACGCATAAATGGTCGGGCGCAGATGAAATTATTGATTGGTCGCGTGGCGCACGCAATATTCATAACCAGGTTCGCGCGCTGGGGGCGGGGCGCACAAAAATCAACGGCATTGATGTCAAGATTTTGCGTACGCGCATTGCGCCAAATGGTGAATTGGAAATATTACAGATTCAACCGGCCGGCAAAAAGCCGATGGATTGGAAAAGTTTTACAAACGGTCTGCGTGGCGAATCTATAAAAATAGGGGAATAAATTATGGGCAATAAAAAATCAACTGAATATCCACCGCGTTGGTGCGAATATTGTCGTTATTTTGGTGAATTTCGTGGTTGGTATGTGTGCTATCGTCCATGGTTGGCGCGGATTGGATTTTTGTCGCCTGAAACGGTGCCGTTTTCCGGTTGCTGTGAACATTTCAAATTGGCAAAACGTTATACTATGAAACAAAAAACCAGATAACAATGACACGATTTCGCATAACACTTGAATATGACGGCACAGATTTAATCGGCTGGCAAGAAAATCGCCAGGGCCCGTCTGTGCAATCTGTGCTGCGTGATGCGATTTATGCGTTTTGTGGTGTGCGGCCCGATGTTGTCGCCGCCGGACGCACAGATGCCGGTGTGCACGCGATTGCAATGGTTGCGCATTTTGATTTGCCGGGTGATTATACTGCGAACACGGTTATGCGTGCGGTGAATTTTTATCTGGTGGGGCAACCAGTTGCGATATTGTCCTGTGATATTGTCCCAGATGATTTTAATGCGCGATTTGATTGCGTGGCGCGCCACTATAAATATATTGTTTTGAACCGCAGTGCCGCGCCAGTGTTAAATAAAAATCGCGTGTGGTGGGTGCCACGTGCGCTGGACGTCGCCGCAATGCGCAATGCTGCAACGCGCCTGGTTGGTCATCACGATTTTACCAGTTTTCGCGCCACCCAGTGCCAGGCAAAAAGTCCGATAAAAACACTGGACGTTTGCAACATTACGGCCGATGGCGACAATATTATTTTTGAATTTTCGGCGCGGTCATTTCTGCATCACCAGGTGCGAAATATGGTTGGAACGCTGGTTGAAATCGGACTGGGGAAACCATACGATATTGATGAAATATTTGCCGCGCGTGCGCGCAGTGCGGCTGGGCCAACTGCGCCGGCATCGGGACTGTATTTTATTTCGGCTGATTATGCCACGGACGATTGATTGGCATATACTGGACTAGGCCAGATTTATATATCACAAATCCACCATGTAGAATTTTATGATCGCAATGTGGGGCGTCAATATTGAAATACGACACGATGTATTTAACGCTGTCGTCACGGCACAGTTGAACGATGTTTTTGGCCAGTGGCACAAATTTCTGGATATAAACTAATTTGAATTTTGGCGTGTCAAACGTATAAACGCCGTGGTCGTGTTTTTTACGTATGTTGGGTGTGCCTGTTTTTTCGCCACGCAACTGTTTCCAGGTATCAAATGCAAAGTAATGATTTGACGCGCGCGATTTATTAAATATCAGTTTTCCATCTTGGACGAATCCAACCAATTCATCGTCGTATGTTGCCATAAATACAGGACGCGGCGTAATGATAACGACGCCTGTTGCAATCAGTGCAATTACACAGAATAAAATATAGTTTATTTTCCTGGTGCTGAATTTTATCAACACCAATGTCATAAACGCCAGTATGCACAATGTGAGCGCCGTGTTTGATATATGTGGCATATTTACCGTTGCCCCAGGCATAGAAACGATTTTTTGTGCCGTGGCCAGTGTCACGTTATATATCTGGTCGGCCCAGTGCAATGGGAAATGTATTCCGAACACTGCGCCGATTGTGCCAACGATGACCAGTGGCATAATTGCAACTGAAAATATCGGCAACAGCACCAGGTTGCCAATCAATCCATATAATGGGAACGAATAAAAATGCGCGATAACAAACGGGGCGGTAAATACAGTTGCAACAAGCGATGTCATCGTTGCAGTGAACAAGAATTTTAATATCTTGTTTTCTGGGGTGCGCGGTCGCACCACGCCCCAAAACCAAACCAGTCCAAAAATTGCGGCAAATGATAATTGAAATCCGGCCTGCATAACGTAATGCGGATTGATACAGAATATTACCAACATCGCCATACACACATTGCGCAGTGAAATTGCGTCGCGTCCCATTATGATTGCTGTGAAAACAAGTGACGCCATCAAAAACGCACGCATAGTCGCAACATCACAGCCGGATAAAAATAAATAAAACAACAATCCCACCCACGCGCATACTGTTGCTGGAATACGCGCCGGCATACGACGGGTTATTGGCGCAACCAGGCGAAATATGCAAAAGAATATCGCGAACAACCACCCTGATACCAGGGTCACGTGAAAACCACTGATTGACCAAACGTGTCCGATTCCAACCGCCGTCCATACCGACCTGTCGTCACGTGGCACGGCGTTTTTGTATCCCATAACCAAACTGTCGCCCAGGAACGAATTTGCACGGCTGTGCAAATAATCGCGCAGTTTTGCGATATTGCCGCCACCGTTGTGCGCCAAGATTTGAAAATCTTTGATATATCCTGTGGCGGTTAAACCATTAAAGTATGACCATCGTGCATAGTCAAATGACGCCGGCCCATACGCAGGACTGGGGCGATACAGGTTCACCGTTGCGCGCACTGTGTCGCCAATTTTAGGAATGTCGCCGTCGGGTGATGTTGATACGCGAACTGTTGCCGCGCGTTCGGTAATTTGGCCCGGTGCAACGCGAATAAAAATACGCGCCCGATTATCTGTATAGTCCAGGTCTTTTACATCGCCGACAACAACAACGTTGCGCAATGGACGCGAAATCTGTGGTGTTGAAAATGTGTGCGTAAATGCCATCGCATACACAAATCCAAACGCAAATACGAAAACCGCACGCAACAGCAATGGCACGCGTCGTATCATTGCCAGTGCGCCAAACAGTATCACAAAAATCCACGGAAAAATAATATTGGGTTCTGTTATGCGCGTGAAATACAGCGCGGCACCAAATGCCAATAAAAATGGCAACCATAAAAACAAGTTATCTGATTGATTGTTCCAGAATTTCTGCATACAGAAATTATAGGAATTTATATCGTCGGCCTGCAATTAAAAAATCAGGATTATTTTCCAAATATAAATGATGAATCTGTGGTTAAACGAATTATTTCGTCCATATTGTCATCATCAGATGTGTGTTGTCGTATTGTTTTGCCACATTGTTCGCATTTGTGCGTTATAACAAACCGTGCGCCATCTGGGGCAATGGCCACAGGTCGCATCATGCCGCCACAGGTCGCACTGCGATCGCCCGGTGCGTTATCCACGTGGCGCGACCACAAACACACAGGGCAATGATTTGTATAACCATTGCCCCGAACGTGCGCGCCACAGTGGGCGCATATAAAATCTTCAACCGTTTTGGTAAAGCGTTTCATTACAGCCCCAATGCACTGCGATACATTTGGGTCAGTTCGTCCGCTTCGTCCAGTTCATCTGGGTCCAGTTTGCGCAGGCGTATCATCTGGCGGATATATTTTGGATCAAACCCGGCGGATTTAGCCTCGCTATAAATTTCCTTGATGTCGGCGGCGATGTTCGCAGCGTCTTCGTTTAATTTTTCAATTCTTTGAATTACGGTAAGTAATTGTTGGTTGTCAATTGCGCCGTGATTTGCGTTTTTCATATCCTTTTCCCCTTGTTTATCTGTCCGTTTTATGATATATCATAAATCGTAAAAATCAAGGAAAACGAAACTAAAAAACAAAGCGGAAAAAATATGAATAAATTTACTAAAATTACAGCATCAATCGGCCCAAAGTGCGAGGATTATGATACACTGGCCCAGATGGTGCGTGCGGGAATGAATGTATGCAGATTAAATTTCAGCCACGATACTGGTGATGTCCAGGGGGCCAAAATTGATTTAATTCGTCGTGTGGCATCAGACTTGAATACGCCTGTTGCAGTAATGATTGATTTACAGGGCCCAAAACATCGTATTGGAAACTTTGCAACCGAAGATAAATATCCACTGACCATCGGCCAGAAATTTACGTTTGACGATGACCCAACGCCGGGTGACGCAACACGTGTCCAGTTGCCTGATGCTGATGTTATGAAATCATTAAACCCAGGCGACAGAATATTGTTAAACGACGGTAAAATTGAAATGACGGTTGATACAGTTGCCGATAATAAAATCGTTGCAACGGTTGTTCGTGGTGATGAAATTTGGTCGCGTCGTGGTTTTAATTTGCCAGATACTGATATTGCGACATCTGTTTTGACACCAAAAGACAGGGCTGATTTGGAATACGCAATTACAAAAAATCCAGATTGGGTTGCAATTTCATTTGTCCAGCGTCCCGAAGACGTGGCCGAGGTTCGCGATTTTATCACTGCGCGCACGTCGCACCCGATAAAAATTATTGCCAAGATTGAACGTCCAAATGCGGTTGAACGCATTGCAGATATTGCCGCCGCTGCCGATGGGATTATGGTTGCGCGTGGCGACCTGGCGGTAGAGGTACCGTTTGAACAGGTGCCTGCGATTTCACGTCATATTATTCGCACGTGCCGTATGTTAAATCGCCCGGTTATTATGGCAACCCAGATGTTGGGGACAATGGTGACCAGTGAATTTCCAACGCGCGCCGAAATCAGCGACGTTGCAAACGCGGCGTATCTGCGCACTGATTCAACAATGACGTCCGAAGAAACAACCATAGGTGTCAATCCGGTCAATGTGATTGAAACAATGGCCAAGATTGTCACATACGCAGACTATGACGCGATAACGCACCCCAGCGATTGGTTGCGCACGGAAAACGTTCCTGAAAACGATTGGTCGCGTTCGGTTGCGTCAATGGCGTATCTGAATCACGCGTCGGCGATTGTTGTGTTCGCGCGCGATACAGATATTGCGACAAAAATTTCGTGTCGCAAGCCGGATATTCCAATTATCGCAGTGTGCCGTGACGCGGTCGTTGCAAACCAACTGTGCCTGTCGCGTGGGGTGTTCCCGATTTGTGATGACGCGCTGTTTGGCCAGCGTGACGGATTTAATTCTGCGCGCCAGTTTGGAATTTCATCTGGGCAACTGGTTATTGTTGACGATGAAAAAATCAGTTTGCGTGCAATGGATTAAATACAGTGCGCCCGTTGGGCGCACTTATTTGTTGACCCGCGTGCGCATTTTTTACTAATATTTATATCATCAAAGATGAGAAGGGTTTTAATCGCATTTTTTATCGGTGTTTTTTTATCTGGTGGCGCGATGGCGGCACCGTATCGTGCGGCACTGGTTGCAGATATGGATACAGGCCGCGTTTTAATCAAGGAAAATGCAGATCAACTAAATTACCCAGCGTCGCTGACAAAAATTATGACGCTGTATTTAACATTTGACGCGTTGGAACACGGGCGGTTGCACCTGGACGATTATCTGATTGTATCAAATTCTGCGGCGGCTGCGTCGCCGGTAAAACTGGGAATTGCCGCCGGCAGCAAGATTAGTGTCCAAGACGCAATAAAGGCGGTCGCGGTGCTGAGTGCGAACGACGTCGCACGCGTGTTGGCCGAAAATTTAAAGGGTGGCAAAGAAGGAAACTTTGCCGATACAATGACGCGTGTTGCAAATGAAATTGGGCTGGCGAATACTAATTTTGAAAATTCATCTGGGTTGCCAAATGACGATCATCTGTCAACGGCGCGCGATATTGCATTGCTGTCTATGGCGGTGTATAAACATTTCCCACAATATTGGAAATATTTTGGTATCAAGACGTGGACATATAACGGCAAAACATATACCAACGGGAATCGTTTGTTGGCGTCATATCCAGGCTGTGATGGTATGAAGACCGGATTTACAAACAAATCACGTTATTCGTTGGTTGCCACCGCAAAGCGTGACGGCACGCATCTGATTGTTGTGATATTGGGCGCAGAAAACAAAGACGTGCGCGCGTCTGTGGCGACCCAGTTGTTAAATCGTGGCTTTGCAATGTTGAAATCGGGCAGTGCGCCAATCGTTAAAAATACACCTGTTGCGACGACGCAACCACAAACGATGTCTGCGGCATACAGTGCGGCAACTGCGTCTGTGGCACCAACATACGATGTGACGCCGGCGCGCACGGTGACGGCGACGGGAACTGGAAATTCAGGGGTGCAATTCGGGGCGTTTTCATCGCACAATGCCGCCGCAACCCAGGTTAAAAATGTAAAGGCAAAACTGGGTATTACCAGTGTGATTGAACCGACGTCAAATGGTATGTATCGCGTCCGCACGTATGGGTTGAGCCAGACTGCGGCGGCCGACGTTCGTGCGCGTGCGTCTGCAATGGGTATTGACTGTTATGTGTTTCATTGATAGGGTGTGTTTGCAATGAATCCACTGATTGAAAAATTGATTAAACAATTTGCACGTTTGCCACGCGTTGGCGCACGTGGGGGGCAACGTATTGCGCTGGCACTGTTGCAAGATAAGACCGGGCGCGCAGAAATGCTGGCGACGACAATTCGTGATGCGATTGAAAATATCGTGCCGTGTCCAAATTGTGGGGTGCTGACCGAACGGGGCGCAGGCCTGTGTGAATTTTGTCGCAATCCGGTGCGTGCAAACGGCGCATTGTGTATTGTGCGTGATTTGTCTGATGTTTGGACGTTGGAAAAATCTGGGGTGTTTCACGGGCGGTATCACATACTGGGCGGATTATTGTCTGGGGTGGCCGGGACGACACCTGGTGATTTGAATATTGGAACGCTGTCACAGCGTATCCAGGCCGAAAATATTCACGAGATTATTTTTGCATTACCCAACACGGTAGAGGGAAAAACAACCCAGCACTATGTTATGTCTGTGATTGGAACCCCAGATGGGGTCACGTTTTCAGAATTGGCGTCTGGGGTGCCATTGGGTGGCGATTTGGATTACCTGGACGATGGGACATTATCGTTGGCGTTTGGGGGGCGTAAAACAATATGACAGACGCAGTAAAAAATTTACCACCTGTTGCCGAAATGATGCGTGCCACTGGTCTGGAACCCAAGAAGCAATTTGGTCAAAATTTCTTGTTTGATTTAAATTTAACCGGACGCATTGCGCGCAGTGTGCCAGATATTGAAAACACCGATGTTATGGAAATTGGGCCTGGGCCGGGCGGATTGACCCGGGCGTTATTGATGGCCGGTGCGCGTCGTGTTGTCGCGATTGAAAAAGACCCAACGACAAAGCCTATTCTGGATAAAATTGTTGACGCGTCTGGCGGACGTTTAACGGTTGTGTATGGCGATGCGTTGCGTGTCCAGACGCGTGAATTAAATCTGGGGGCGTATGCGATATGTGCAAATTTGCCGTATAATGTCGGGACTGAATTATTTACGCGTTGGTTGATTTCGTTGACGGACGCAACGCCAATTAAATCTATGACATTGATGTTCCAGCGCGAGGTGGCTCAACGTATCACTGCGCGCGTTGGTGATGAACACTATGGGCGTTTGGCGGTTTTAACATCGCTGGTCGCAGATGCCAAGATTTTGTTTGATGTTCCAAATACTGCGTTTGTTCCACGGCCACGTGTTCAGTCTGCGGTTGTTCAGGTTGTGCCAAACCCGGCCAAGATTCGCAATGTTGGCGATATAAGCAAACTGGAACGTATTACCGCGCGCCTGTTTGGCCAGCGACGCAAAATGATACGTGGAATTATTCCTGGGGTTGATTGGGCAAAATATGGATTGACCGGAACAGAACGCGCCGAAGAATTATCGCCTGAAAAATTTTTACAAATGTCGCGCGATTTGATATAATACACAAAAATAGCAGGGGGGATTTTTAGATGACAGCGTCATTATCAATATTACTGTTTGTCACAGTGGTCTTTGGATTGGTTTTTGCATTACGCCTGGCGCGGATTGGTGCGTTGGTTGCGTTTTTGCTGGCCGGTATTATTGCCGGGCCATACGTTTTGAATTTATTCCAGTTGACGGATAATTGGGCGATTCTGGGCAATCTGGGGATAATGTTTTTGTGGTTTATGTTGGGGCTGGGGATAAATATGCGCCGGTTGTGGGGATTGCGTCGCGCGATATTTGGTTTTGGTGCCGCCCAGGTTTTGATGGTTGTCGCGATACTGTTTCCGTTGTTGTTTGGGGTGACCGGTTGGTCAATTATGGGCTGTGTTATGGTGGCGTTGATGTTATCTATGTCCAGCACGTCCGAAGATGTCCAGTTGTTATCTGACCGCAACCAGGTGAACACTGAAATGGGGCGGCAAACATTTTCAATTTTATTATTCCAGGATTTGCTGGCAATTCCATTGTTGGCAATGATGCCGGTATTGTCGGGCAAGTCGTTTAATTTTGGCGCAACTGCGATTGACGTTTTGGTTTGGTCTGTTGTTTTAATATTAGGCGTTGTGATTATTGGCCGATTTGTGTTGAATCCATTGATGCGCCAGGTTGCACGTCTGAAATCCAAAGAGGCATTTTTGTTGGCGATTTTATTAAACATCGCATTGTGGGCCAGCATTGCCGAATGGATTGGTATGCCGGTTGGTTTGGGCGCGTTCTTGGCCGGTATGTTGTTGTCTGAAACAATTTATAATCACCAGGTCACCGCAGAAATCAGCCCGTATGCAATGTTGTTCTTGGCGTTCTTTTTCATATCACTGGGTATGGGATTGAATTTGTCTGTGCTGGGGCAGTATTGGTATATCGTCGCGGCCGGCGTTATCGGATTGATAGCGGCCAAGTTTGTTGCGATATTTATGGTCGCGCGCGTTCGTCATGTCAGTTTGCCTGATGCAATAATGATTGCGCTGGTTCTGTCCCAGGCAGGCGAGTTTGGTCTGTTGATGTTGCAGACAATGCGGTCATCGGGGATTGACGCGATTCCGGCCCAACACCAGGAAATTTTAACGGCGATAATAATGCTGTCTATAATGGCGACACCGATAATATTGGCGGTGTTTGATCGTCTGCAACGCACAGGAAAATTATTCAGTCCCAACCTGATGCCGTCGCGGCCACGCGTGTCAGATACGCCAAAGGTTGTGATTTGTGGATTTGGTCGTGTTGGCCAGTTGGTTGCACAAATGTTGCAGGCACAAAAAATATCGTATGTCGCGCTGGATATGGACGTGAATATTGTGATGTTAGGGCGCGAACACGGGTATAATGTTGTGTATGGTAATTCTACTAATGCCGATGTTCTGACGGATATTGGGCTGAACCCACACAAGACGCGCGCAGTGGTTGTTGCATTGGACAATGCATCAACCGCGCGTGATACCGTTATCACCGTGCGCGAGATTGCGCCCCGTATCCGTGTCTTTGCACGTGCGCGTAATCTGACAGAATCCAAGTTGCTGGTAAAAGAAGGGGCGCAAATCGCATTGCCTGAAACAATAGAAAGTTCGTTGTTCTTGGGCTATGGCGTGTTGGAACACTTGGGCGTATCGCAAAACGCACTGACGCGAATGTTGAACGAGTTGCGCCAGGATAATTATGCCCAGGTAGAAGACCCTGTATCCGATAACTAGGCGTAATAAAACAATGTCCCATTTTATGGGACATTTTATTTGCATTTAGGCGCGCGCATTGGTATATTTCGGCGTATAGGGACGGAAAAATGAAAAAGAAAATATTACTGTGTATTGCGATTATTGTGACGGTTATTATGCTGGACGCACTGACCAAGGGGGCGTTGCTGTATTTAATTACTGGCACAGTACCGGTGACGGGGGCGGCGTGGGATATTGTGCCGGTGCCGTATTTGATGGCGCACGTGACCGATTGGTTTAATATTGTGTTCACGTGGAATCCAGGCGCGTCATTTTCAATGCTGCGCACCGTGGGCGAAGGTGCGCCACTGATAATTGTTGCGGTGACTGGGTTTATAATCGGTATGATTGGGTATTATCTGTTTGCGCGCGCAGACAGTTATGAACGCGTCCCACTGGCGTTGGTTGTTGGTGGTGCGTTGGGGAATCTGATTGACCGGGTGCGTTTTGGCGCGGTTGTTGATTTCCTGGATTTTCATATCGGCGCATTGCATTGGCCGGCATTTAATGTCGCAGATGTTTGTATTTGTGTGGGTGTTGCCCTATATATACTGAACTGGGCGATTGCGCGTCGTCGCTGTATGTTGTCTGTTAAATCAAAGGATAGAAAATAAATGGTAAAATATTTAGATAATAATTCGGGCTTTGCCCAGTGGAACGCGAACAAAAACGCCACGACCAAGAAATCAATGTTGGGGTCGTTTTTGTGGTGGGTCGTTTTATTCATCGCGGCGTGGTGGGCCGTCGGGGCAATTATGTCGCCAAAGAAAGCGACCACAACAACTGAATCAGACACTATGCCGGTTTTGGATTTATCGGCGGTGCCGGCGCATACCGCGACGTCTGATAAAATCACGGCGACGGTGCGTGGGTTGCGCGTGTCTGACGTTGTTCTGGCGGACTATGCCCAGAACGCCCAGGCGTCTGATGGCGAACGCGTCACGTTGTTGTCTGGGGATAATAACTTTGCTGAAATCGGGGTTGTTGCAACTGGGACATCTGCGCCGACACCTGAAACAATTTGGAAAAAAAGTGGCGATGCGTTCACGTGGCGCAATTCTGATGGGGTTGAATATCGTCGCACGGTGACGGTTGATGGATACCTGGTCACGGTCAGTGATGAAATCAAGAATAAATCTGGACGCGATATTACGGTGACGCCGTATGCGCGCGTTGTGCGTGACGCCGGGGAAAAATCGTCTGGGGGTGTTTATACCGGTATGATTGCGTATGTGAATTCTGACATAGAACACAGTGATTGGTATAAACTGGACAAGAAATCGTATGCGTATTCAACGACAAATGGTTTCGCCGGTTTTGCCGACCAATATTGGGAAACGGTTGTCCAACTGGACAGTCCAGATCAAACCATACGTGCCAAGAAAGTTGCCCAGGACGCATACCAAACAGACATCGCTGCGGCGGCTGTGTCTGTGCCGGCCGGTGGCGATAAAACAATCACAACGCACATATTTGCCGGCCCACGCGACCAGAATATCTTGGCCGGGGTGTCTGGTATGATTGCAGGCATTGATGAAACCGTAGATTATGGTTGGTTTTGGTTCTTGGCGCGTCCAATGTTGTGGGCGTTAAACGGCCTGTATTCAATCGTAGGCAATTACGGAATCGCGATTATTTTGTTCACATTGCTGTTGCGTTTGGCGATATGGCCACTGACGCGCAAGTCATATACATCAATGATTGCGATGCAGAAAATGCAACCAGAAATGGTGCGTATCCAGAAACTGTATGCCAATGATAAAATGCGTCTGCAAATGGAAATGATGCGCCTGTATCAGACGCACAAGACGTCGCCGATGTCTGGGTGTCTGCCGATGTTGATTCAGATTCCAATATTCTTTGCGTTATACAAGGCGTTGTTGGTATCTGTTCCTATGCGCAGTGCAGGGTTCTTGTGGATATCTGATTTGGCGGCGATGGACCCATATTTTATATTGCCGATATTGATGGGTGCAACAATGTGGTGGCAGTCGCGTCTGCAAACGGTTGCCAAAACCGCGTCTGGCAATGACGCCGTTGCCCAGACGCAACGCGTAATGAAATGGATGCCGGTTATATTTACGCTGTTGTTTGCGTGGATGCCGGCCGGGCTGGTGCTGTATTGGACGGTGTCAAATCTGTTTGGTATTGCCCAGATGCAGATAATAAAACGCGTATCAAAATAAAAAGCGGGGCATTGCCCCGTTTTTTTGCATTATATTTTTTGTATGTATTTAAACAATGCGTCTGGGGTTTGAATTCGGGCGCGGCGTATGCCGATTACGCGCTTGGTAAAATCAACACAGGTTATACCGCGCATATTATCCGTTTGTGGCGTCGCGTTTGGAATACATACGAATTTCCAGCCGTGTCTGCGCAGTGTGTTCATATCGCGCACGTCCAGTGCCAATCGCGCGATTTTGTGACGTGTCACAAATTGATACATAACAAATGGTTTCTTGGCCCCAGACGCAGTAATAATTGGCGCGCAATGCCGAAAGTGCCGACATAAAACGCGTGGCAAAAACTTTGATGTCTGGGTGCAAAATGCAACGATTATCATAATTGTATCCTTTGGCTAGTCTTGGATAATCCAACCGCGTGCGATTGCGGCCTCGCCGATGGTTTGCATTGCGCGTCGCCATAAATCAGCAGCGCGATTTTCGGCCCAAATATATTGATGTGGTGCGCGTCGTCGGTCGCCGAATTCCTTCATCACAGATAATTGTTCATCAGATAATTTTCCACACAGATATAATTTTGTTATCAGCGTTTCCACATCTACCAGTTCTGCAACACGACGCGTGGCGCAATCGCGCGGTCGCATAAAACCATTACGAACAGACTTTGAATACAGAAACCAAAACCACATTTGTTCTGCATTGTGAAATTTTTCCGGTGCATATTCTGGTTGATTGTGTTGTGCTGTCATTTTTTTCTCCTTGGCTAGGTGTTATTTGATAAATCCAGGATTTAATTCCTGTGTTATGATGTATAGTCCAATGATTGACACTAGTAAAACATTACAACCTTTGGTTGAAATCAGAATCGGAAATCCGATTCATTGCGTGATTTTTGATTTGTAAAAACGAATCGCGCAAAAAAACAAAAAACGCGCCATTTGGCGCGCAACGTTAAAAAAATCCCCACATATTTGTGGGGAATTTTTTTACAAGATTGGTGGGAAACAATCACCACCGGTTTCTGGGCAACAATTAAATCCTTGGTCGCCCATATCTGTATATATTTCGCCCGTGCAACATCCGTTTGCATCAGGTGTCGTCCCGTCTTCACAGGTAATTACAGCCTGGGCGGTGTCTTCTTCCTTTTTGGCCGCCTGGAACGGATTTTGAATAGAGCCGTCTTCGTTATATTTCAGTCCCAAAACGTTTTCATTGTATGATTTGGTGCCGACGCCCCCTGTGCTGGCAATACTGTTAGAATTATTCGCGTCTTGTTGATTCTGGTATATTGCCGCCTGGCGCACGTTGTTGATTGCCTGGTAATTCAGTGATTTGCAATACGTCAACACGGTGCGGTAATCGTATCCAGCCTCGTATATTCTTTGTGGTGTATCTTTGTCGGAATTTATTGTCCACATATTGTCTTTGCCTTGGATGCAATATTGGCTTAAATCAAACGACCGAACCTGGCCAGTCCACGAGCCATCGTTGTAATCGGCCTTGCCACTGTGTTGCCAGTTAGGCCGTTTGTTCCGATCGCCTTTTTGTGAACTTGCCTTAACTTTGGCCACAGAACATATTTTATCACTTTTTTCGCCACATGTGATAACCAAATCGGCGGGTGAAAATACCGTTATACGTGTGCCGGCCGCGATTGAAAATGGTGGCACGGTATTGTCCAGCATATCCACAATAAACTTTTGGGCAACCTGGTTCCAGGCGGTGATAATTTCATTTTTTGCCAATTCAGATGAACGCACGGTGCCAGATTGCACAACCGTATTGTTGTCCAAATCAATTTGATTCACAAATTTATCGGTAATTGGCGCAATCATATTCACCGCCGCCGGCACAACCGCGGTCAGCAATGGCAATACCATTTGTTCAATATAATCTGTGCTGCCATATCCGGGAACGCCCGCGCGTCCCTGTGAATCGCCAGAAAATGGATCTTCATTTGAATTACCTGTAAAGTTAAATTCAACACCATTTGGTAAAATAAATTGATACCAGCGAATATCCATACGACCAACAGTTTTATATGGCCCGGGAATTTCACCCGTGACATATCCTAATAACAGTGTTCCGGCCGGGATTACAACCGTGCGGCCATTGTCAGAATACACATTACGGTCAACCGTTGCGCGTACGGGTAATGATCGCGCACCCTCTTTATACAACGATGGGTCGGCGCGAACCTCGGACACAATGGTGGCCGGAATCGGTTTATATTGACGTAACACAAACGTGCGGTCATACGGGTCAGACGAATAAAATGCGTCCCCACTGGTTCCGATATGAACATCGCCAGAATTGTCGCGCATTGTGATACCACCACGAAAACGGTCGGCGGTTTCAGCCCCCGTTGCAGATGCAGACATCTGTTCAATTTCATCGGTTGTCAGTTGGTATGCACGATTTTTAACGCGCGTCACCGGATTAGACAACTGGGGCAATGCGCCACCGGCACTGGCGTCAGTGTATCCGATGTGTTCGGCATCTGTGCCAATCTTTTTCCCAGGTGTTTTTATATCGGTAATTATACCACTGTCTGGATTATAGACGCCCGTTGGATTGTTGCATTTTTTATCAGAAAATGGGTGGAAATAATACGCGCCACGTTCGGGACGAATCCAACCGATTTGTGTGCCGTTTGCATCATAGCCCGGGAATGCAAATTCAGAACACGGCGTAGATGGGGTATCATCTGCCACTTTTGTGTTGTTGTGGTCGTTGTCTGCGAACGGGTCGGCCGGTGCCAGTGTTTCAACCTGTTGCTTGATTTCCTGTTGAACAGGTTTTGGCGCAGGTTCTGGTGTTGGTTCGGCCGGCTGTTTAATTTCAGGCGCAACCGACGATAACACCAAAATCAGTTTTTCTGCGTTTGACATTTTTTCCGGCTGGTGTACGTCGTGCCAGTCAATGAATAACGCCAGTGTTTTGCTGTCCATTGCCACAGTTGGCGCGTATTTCAGCGTGATATTGCAACCGGTCACCTGGTTTATTTCGGCCATTTTTTTACAGGTTTCTTTGATGTCCAGTCCAGCAATTTGGTCGTGATAACGCACGTCTTTGATTTTAACCGGCGCTGTGGCCTTGACGTTCAGTTGAATTTCTTTGGTGGTGCCAACCGTGACATCTGTCCAGGTCAATGTATTTTCAGTCCAATCTTCTGGTGGGGTGGCGGCGACAATCAACTTGATTGGTGCCTCGTCCGCGGTATTTTGAACGCCCGATGATTTGCCACGTCCCCCCAGCAACAGAATCAACAATACCAGCACGACGATAAACGCCGCCACCATCAATATCCACTGGATATGCTTTGGGGTTGTTTTACGAATTTCTGTAATTTGCTGTTTGATAGCACTCATATTAAACACCGCCTGCCAAATCAGTTATTGAATACGCACGACACTGCAACTGGCACCGCTGAATTTTAACAACTGGTCGCACAGTTTTTGCGCTGTGTCAATATCAGACATTGGGCCAATGCGCAGACGATATAAACGCGCCGCGCGTGATGTTGCACCCAAATCACCGACACCTTGTTCGTCAACGGCAAAGAACACCTTGTCCTTGTACGGGGTCAATAAACCCATACCGTCATCGCCACTGAATTTCGCCAACAGTCCCGTCCAGTAATCGTCCAGTGCCTTGACCGATGTGTCAGATTTTAATTCTACGGCAACGCCACTTTGATTGCTGGTAATCAATGGGATATTTGTCTGGGGCAGATAAGAACCAGCCGTCACACGTTCTGTTGGAATCATATTTACGCCCGTCGCGCCCGATGTCGCCACAGCCGCACCTGGAACAGTTGCAACCGATGCCGGCATATAATAACCAGTGCCAGCGGCGGCGTTTGTATTAGAAATGTATGTCGGTGTTCCTGTGTTATTCACGCCAGCAGTATTGATTGCGTTTTGGTCCATTGAATACGCGATGTTATTCAATGACTGGCCCGACATCATAGATTGCGCAACGTTCGCTTCGGCCAATGCCATAACAGACGCCGTGTCTGCAATCAAGAACGGTTTTTCACGCTTTTTAATACATACGATTCGCTGGCCACTGCGCAATACCATATCGCCAACGGCTTCTACTATCAACAGGCGGCCATCGTCGCCATCTGTGCGGAAACCGACCGGGGATTCGCCACCTTCTACCAGTAATGATACAACCGGACGTTGGGTCATTGCGATAACCTTGTCGCCAAAGTCAATGTATGTGAATATTCTGTCGCGCCATACGCGTTCAGGCGCAATGACGTAATCGTCTGGGTTTGGAACGAATATATCCAAATCAAATCTGAATTCAGACGGATCAATTTTCATTGATTTAATCCAACCATAATCTTCGCCGTCGGCACCAACCGTGCTGGCCGTCTTGGGGGCCTTTTTGAATATAGATGATGCGCCACTGGTCGCGTCGTTCGCGCCCGTTGCACCCGGCAGACTGGTATTGCCGTCCAAAACAACTTCTACCTGGGAATATGTGATTTCGCTGGAATTTGATGGTTCGCTGCGCAGATAAAATATATACTTGTTGCCAGATTTTCCCGTCACAATCAGGTTCGTATCAGAACCCTGGTTGCTGGCCGTTGGACTGATAATCATTGTGCGGTCACCCTGGTTCGCCTCTATCGTGAACAGGCCCTGGTTTCCAATGACGGCGTCGGCAATCTGTTCCCCGTTGGGCAAGGACACCATCGTCACCATACCATTACGTAATTTAATTGGCAAAACGCTGCCCGTGGTCCAAGACAACTGGGCGTATCCGGGTTTCGTGCTGCCTGCGGCCATATTCGCAGTTGGGTTGTCCCAGGCTTCTTGGACGCCATAGTTCACAGCCGCCGCTGGTGCAATAATGCACATTGATGCCAAGCAAAACACAGATATATTTAATTTTATTGCTGTCTTAAAACTCATGCCTGTTTTCCTTACCTTTCTCGTAATACTGTGGACGGATTATTGCCCGTCGTCCAGATAACCCGTGTCCAGCGGGTCCCCGTTCCCAGATTCAACGCGATATTCTGATACGCGTATCCCCAGTGGGTTGTCCAAACGATCCGACCATTGTAATTCGGTCGTGTCGTCCATTTGTAATTTCAGTATAATTGTATAATCTTTTTTGGCAGTCTGTCCACCACTATCTTCACAAAAATACTTAAATTTCACGGCGTATGTATCCGATGTGCGTGGGGTGACCGCGCCGTTTTCAAATTCTACGCTGCAACTGAATTCAAAATCAGGCGTATTGTTCATCAGGGCGTTCCACATATTCGTGCGCGTGAACGCGTTATAGACCGCCGGCGTGGACCACGTATGCACGATGCCCGTGACGTCATTGTTCCATTTACGCAACATAACACGACCGTCTGGGACGATTTCGTTGCGCGCCTTGATATATTCGCGGATAAATGCGCGTTTATACCATTTGACGTTTTCATCATTGGTGGATAATTCGCTGACAATAACCTGTTGATCTTCGCGTGGTTGCGTCATCAGAAAAAATACCTGGGGCCGATTGAGTGGGAACATTTTATACAGTGTAAAGCCCAACACCCCCAGCACGACAATCGCGCCAGCCAGAACAAATGTCATCAATCGTGATAATAAAATTGGCGGTTCTATGCGGTCTTGCAATGATTTCCTCTCTCTGTTATTATTAAATCATAGACAAAAAGTGCAGGTGCGTGCAAGCAAAAAGTGCGAAAAATCAAAAAAAATCAAATCAGTTTTTCAGATTTTACTTGCGCGTGGCGCGTTAAAATCATATAATGTATGCGCTTTTTCTGCTTGCTTTTTTGTTCGTGTGTGCTATCCTGGCGCAGACTATCGGAATGGTCACGTGATTGTGCAGGCATAAAAGCGACCAAAAACAGGGGCATAGTTCAACGGTAGAATATCGGTCTCCAAAACCGCGGATAAGGGTTCGATTCCTTTTGCCCCTGCCAATATTTCGCAAAACAGCGATGTTGGTTGTAATGATGGTCGGATATAGTGGGCGAATTTATGAAAAAAGTTATTGATTATATTAAGTCGGTTCGCGGTGAATGGTTCAAAATTGTATGGCCATCGCGCGATGCTGTTATTCGTGCAACTATTATGATTCTGGTGTTTTCTGCGATTGCAGCACTGTTTTTCTTTGTGGTGGACAGTGTGTTAAACACGATTGTTGGTTGGATTTTCTAAAACAAAACGGGCAAAGGATACGCATATGGAAGATAAAATGCAATGGTTTGTTGTAAATGTTCATACCGGCTGTGAAGACAAGGTTGCCCGCGGCCTGCGCGAACAGATTGACAAGCGTCGCTTGAACGCGTTGTTTGGGGAAATTTTGGTTCCAACACGCGAAGTGACAGAAATCAAGGGTGGCAAACGTGTTAAAACGGAAAAGAAATTCTTTCCGGGTTATATCGTTGTCCAGATGGTTTTGAATAACGAAACGTTTTCGTTGGTAAAACTGATGCCCCAGGTTGTTATGTTCTTGGGTGCGAAAAACAAACCAATCGCCGTCAGCGAAGAAGAAGCACGTCGCCTGCAAAAACAGGTAGAAGAGGGCGCGATTTCTGTTGAAGACGTAGAATACGAGGTTGGACAAGAGGTTCACGTTATTGACGGGCCGTTCAATGGTTTCAATGGCATCGTGGCCGAGGTTGATAATCTGAAACAAAAAATGACTGCGACGATTTTGGTGTTCGGTCGTGAAACCAGCGTTGAATTGGGTTTTGCCGAAGTTGAACGCGTCTAGGACAGACGTATTGCGCGTGAACGTCGGGAATGGGTTGCAACGTTGATTTCGGAATTACGGACGCACAAACGTTAAAGAAAAAAAGTTTTCGGGTTTTTGCGAAATGGTTTCGTTAAAAATCCCGGCGGCAGATGCGCCACATCGGACCGCCGCACAACCAAAAAAAATGGAGTGAACAAATGGCAAAGAAAGAACTGAAAGGGATTGTCAAATTAGTCGTCCCTGCAAAGCAAGCAAATCCTGCGCCACCGATTGGGCCTGCGTTGGGTGCTGCTGGTGTGAACATCGCAGAATTCTGCAAACAATTTAACGACAAAACATCTGATAAAGAACCGGGTATGCCGATTCCATGCATTATCACTGTTTATACTGACCGCAGTTTTGAATTTATTATGAAATTGCCGCCAGTGTCGTATTACATTAAAAAGGCGTTGAAACTGAAATCTGGTTCAAAAAAACCGGGTCGTGATTTCGTTGGAACGATTTCCAAAGACCAGGTTAAACAGATTGCAGAAAACAAAATGCCGGACTTGAATTGCTCTACCATTGAATCCGCAATGAACATTGTCGCGGGTCAGTGCCGTTCTATGGGCGTAAAGGTGGAGGAATAAGATATGAAACTGACAAAAAGACAAAAGACATGGGCAAACCTGGATACAGACAAAGTGTATTCTTTGGCTGATGCGATTGAAGCCCTGCGTGGTTATACGTCCAAGAAATTTGACGAAAGTTTGGAAATCGCCATCAGATTGGGCATTGATGTCACCAAGGCTGACCAGAATATTCGTGGTATGTTGTCCTTGCCAAATGGCACAGGTAAAACAGTTCGCGTTGCAGTATTTACTGTCAACAGTGCAGACGATGCCAAAAAGGCTGGCGCAGACGTTGTTGGCGGCGAAGAACTGATTGAAAAGGTTGCCGGTGGCGAAATCAATTTTGATCGCGTTATTGCAACACCAGATATGATGCCAAAAATGTCAAAGATTGCACGTATCTTGGGGCCAAAGGGTTTGATGCCGAATCCAAAATTGGGAACGGTCACAAACAACGTTGCCGAAGCAATCAAGGCAGCCAAGGCTGGCCAGATTGAATACCGTGCAGAAAAGAAGGGTATCATTCACGCTGGTATCGGCAAAATGTCGTTCACAAACGAACAGTTGGTTGAAAACGCAACCGCATTGGTTGACCAGTTGAAAAAGGTAAAACCTGCATCTGCCAAGGGTCAGTATATCTTGGGCGCATCTGTTGCGACAACCCAGGGTCCAGGTCTGAAGGTTGATGTAAAATAAGTTATGTTCTGGTGTGGTCAATGCCACACTGGAACAAATACAGATTTCTGTCCAAGACTGATGGTGTTGACAACAACTTAATTCCCATCATAGACAAAGAAAAAATTCTTTGGGGCAGGAACCAAGCCCCATTTCGGGAAACCGAGTGGAAAGTTTAACAAAGCAGGGATTAGGGGCAATAACCCCGAAATCTGGAAGTAAAGGATAAAATATGAGACGCGAAGAAAAATCAGATTTGATTTCAGCGTTGCAGTCGTCCTTGAAAGATGCAAACGGTGTTTTCGTTATTGAAAACCACGGTCTGACCGTGAAAGAAATGGAAATCCTGCGTAATGAATTGCGCCCGGTTGTTTCTGTTTTCAAAGTTGTGAAAAACCGTTTGATGAAATTGGCATTGAAAGATACCGATTTTGAACCTGTGTCCGAAATGATGAAACGTCCGACCGCCGTTGCAGTTGCAACAGATGGCCTGGCGGTGACCAAGGTTTTGGCAAAGTTCGCCGAAGCGCACCCAAACCTGAGCATCATCGGTGGTAAAATGGACGCAGATGTCTTGGACAAAGACGGCATTATGCAATTATCCAAACTGCCATCCCTGTTGGAAATCCGTGGCACTATCGCGCGTATCCTGGTGGAACCAGCATCACGCTTGGCACGTGTTTCAGCAGAGTATGGTAAGAAAAATTAATATCAAAATGGCAACATTTTGATTTACCTAAAATAATAGGAGCAAAAAATGGCAGACATTCAGAAATTAGTTGAAGAATTGTCAAAATTGACCGTTTTGGAAGCAGTTGAACTGTCCAAAGCGTTAGAAGAAACATGGGGCGTTTCCGCCGCCGCCGCAGTTGCAGTTGCAGCTGGCCCGGCTGCTGCCGCCGCAGAAGAAAAAACAGAATTTGACGTTGTTTTGGCCGAAATCGGCGCAAACAAACTGGCCGTTATCAAGGCTGTCAAAGAAATGACAGGTTTGGGGCTGGGCGAAGCGAAAGCTTTGGTTGAATCTGCACCAAAGGCAGTCAAAGAAGCTGTTGCAAAAGATGAAGCCGAAAAAATGAAGGCTACATTGGAAGCAGCAGGTGCCAAGGTTGAATTGAAATAATTCATACCGTCGGGTTTGCCCGACACAATAAAAAAAGTCGCGGCATTGCCGCGCAAACGCCAGCCCACCAGGGGATTTTTCCCCGGTGGGCGCAAAGGCGTAAAAAACAGTTTGAAATAGTTCCGTTTGCAAAACGCACAAAAAAAAGGATTGATACCCATGGCAGTTATCCAGAAATTTAGAAAATCTTTTGGAAAAAGTTTTTTGCAAACTCCGCTTCCTGATCTGGTTGAAATTCAATATAATTCATACAAAGAGTTTTTACAGGCTGATGTAGAACCGCAGAACCGTAAAAATATTGGTCTGCAAAACGTGTTCTCGTCCATGTTCCCAATCAAAGACTATGCCGGCATTGCCGACCTGGAATTTGTGGAATACACGTTGGACAAACCTGTGTATAACGTAAAAGAATGCATGCTGCGTAATATGACATATTCCAGCAAGCTGAAACTGAAGCTGAGATTGATTTTATGGGATATCGCCGAAGACGGCAAAAAAACGTTGCGCGATATCAAAGAACAAGAAATATTTATGGGCGAAGTGCCGTTGATGACTGAACGCGGCAGCTTTATCGCATCGGGCGTTGAACGTGTTATTGTTTCCCAGATGCATCGCGCCCAAGGTGTCGTTTTTGCAACCACCAAAGAAGCAAAAATCGCTGGCAACCCAGTCACATACACCGCGCGTATTATCCCAGAACACGGCAGTTGGATTGATTTTGAAGAAGCCAAGGGCGTTATCTATGTCCGTATTGACCGCCGTCGCAAGGTTCCGGCAACTGTGTTGTTGCGTTGTCTGCCGGCCGCCGAAGATGAAAAGAAATTCGCCGCTGACCCACGCAAGTCAACAATTCGTGGTATGAGTGATACTGAAATCTTGTCGGCGTTTTATAACCGTATTCCGTTAAAGTTTGACGGCAAATTGTGGGCGGGCGAAACCGCGGCATTCGCAGGATTGGATAAATATCGTTTGAACTATGATTTAATCAATCCAAAAGACAAAAAAGTCTTGGCGTCCAAGGGCGACCGTCTGAACGCAAAACGTATGACAAAAATCACGGCTGCGTCTAAACAGTTTGGTATTTTGCCAGAATCATTGATTGGCGAATATCTGTTTGACCCGATTATGTCCGGGGACGAGGTTGTATTCCAATCTGGCACCGAAATCACCGAAGAAGTTTTGTCTGATTTGGACAAGATGGGTGTCAAAGAATTGTCATTGATTGCGATTGATAATGCAACAATCACCGCGCATATCCGCAATACGCTGGTTGCAGATAAAACAACCAATCGCGAAGAAGCGTTGATAGAAGTTTATAACATTATTCGTCCGGGTGAACGTCCAACACTGGAAGCGGCAATCAATTTGTTCCTGCGCCAGGGATTTGACGCGGCGTTCTATGATTTGTCGGCGGTTGGTCGTTTCAAGATGAACAAGCGTTTGAAAATTGATTCTGGTAAAAAGCCCGAAGATGAACGTTTGCTGACAAAGTCTGACTTCTTGGCGGTGTTGAAAACACTGACAAACATTATTGACCACAAAGACACGGTTGATGATATTGATAATCTGTCAAATCGTCGCGTGCGTGCGGTTGGTGAATTGCTGGAACAGAATTTCCGCACAGGTATGGTTCGTATTGAACGTCTGGTTCGCGAAAGCCTGTCGTCACCAAACATTGCAAATATGCAACCCCAAGATGTTATCAATGTAAAACCGTTGATGTCGCTGATTGCAGAATTCTTGGGAACGTCCCAGTTGTCCCAGTTTATGGACGCGTATAATCCGTTGTCTGAATTGGAACACAAACGCCGTATTTCTGCGTTGGGACCAGGGGGATTAAATCGTGAACGTGCCGGCATTGATGTCCGCGACGTTCATCCGACACATTATGGTCGTCTGTGCCCAATTCACACACCCGAAGGTGCAAATATTGGTCTGATAAATCACTTGGCGACGTATGCGCGTGTCAACCCATACGGATTTATTGAAACACCATATTACGTTGTTGAAAATGGTCGTGTCACAGGCAAGATGATGTATCTGACCGCAGACGAAGAACTGGGACATAAAATTGCCCAGGGCAACACCCCAACAACCAAAGATGGCGCATTGGCCGAAGATATCGTGACCGCACGTGTTGACGGTGAATTTACAATGGTGCCAAAAGAAGAAATTGACTTGATTGACGTTGCCCCACGCCAGGTGGTGTCCATCGCAACTGGTTTGATTCCGTTCGTTGAAAACGACGACGCGAACCGTGCATTGATGGGTTCAAATATGCAACGCCAGGGTGTTCCATTATTGCGTGTCCAGGCACCATTGGTCGGAACGGGTATTGAACGCGAAGTGGCGCGTGATTCCCGCACGGGCAAGGTTGCAAAGCACAGCGGTATTGTTGAATCTGTGGACGCAAATCGTATTGTGGTTAAATGTATGAACAGCCGCAATGTCGTGACCGGTGTTGATATTTACAACCTGGAAAAATTTGAACGCAGCAACAGTGAAACATTGATTCACCAAAAACCATTGGTCAAGGTTGGCGACCGTATTTCTGCGGGCGACATCATTGCCGACGGTTCGTCTATGAATTATGGTGAATTGGCGTTGGGCCGCAATGTGTTGGTCGCATTTGTGCCATGGCGCGGTTATAACTATGAAGACGCGATTGTGATTTCTGAACGTATTTCACGCGAAGATATGTTTACATCGGTTAAAATCGTTGAAAAAGAATTCAAGGTTCGTGATACCCAGTTGGGCCCGGAAAGCTTTACACGCGACATTCCAAACGTTGGTGAAGAAGCACTGAAAAACCTGGACGAATCCGGTATCATTTACGTTGGTGCGCGCGTGAAACAGGGCGACATTTTGGTCGGTCGTGTTTCGCCGAAATCTGAAACGTTGCTGACCCCAGAAGAGGCGTTGTTGCGCAACATCTTTGGGGAAAAGGCACTGAACGTCAAGGATACATCGCTGCGCGTTGGACCAAACGAAGAAGGAACTGTTATCGGGGTGAACGTGTTGACACGTCACGGCGTCAAGAAAGACGAACGTACCCAGATGATTGAACTGCAAAAGATTGAACAAATCAACAAAGACCGCGATGAAGAAACATCTATCATTGAAAAGGGCTTTGCAGACCAGGTATTCCAAATTGCCGAAGGCGAAACCATTGACGCCGGCACAGGCAGCCTGAAACCTTTTGTCGGCAAGAAATTGACCGCCGAAGTGTTTGAAGGTATTAAACCTGCGGATATTAAAAAACTGGTTGTGCGCAACAAAGATGCCCAGGCCAAGATTGATGATTTACGCGAACAGCATATTGCAAAACTGAAAGCATTGAACGAAAAAGCCGATGCCGAAGTTGCCAAGGCAACAGAAAGCAATTCGCTGAACGCAGGCGTCTTGAAAGAGGTCAAGGTTTATATCGCACACAAGATGAAACTGCAACCTGGTGATAAAATGGCCGGTCGTCACGGGAACAAGGGTATCGTGTCCAAGGTTGTCCCGATTGAAGATATGCCATATATGGAAGATGGAACACCGGTTGACATCGTTCTGAATCCGTTGGGCGTGCCGTCACGTATGAACATCGGTCAGATTTTGGAAACCCACCTTGGTATGGCAGGACGCGCACTGGGCCAGCAGATTGGCGAAGTGTTGGAAGAAGTCAAGGCGAAACGCGCCGTGACCGATGACCTGCGCGCCATTATGGGCAAGATTTACGGCAAAGAAACCGCGGATAAATTGGAAAAGATGACGGATACAGATGTCCGTGCCGAAGCTGCATTGTTGCGCGACGGCGTTCCAATGGCGACACCGACATTTGACGGTGCCACCCCAGAAGATATTCGCAGTATGCTGAAATTGGCAAAACTGCCTGAATCTGGTCAGTTCACGATGTATGACGGTATGACGGGTGAAAAGTTCGCACGTCCAGTCACAGTTGGCGTGATGTATATGATGAAACTGCATCACTTTGTTGATGAAAAGATTCACGCACGTTCAATTGGTAATTATTCGTTGGTGACACAACAGCCGTTGTCTGGTAAAGCCCACATGGGTGGCCAGCGTTTGGGTGAAATGGAAGTATGGGCATTGGAAGCACACGGTGCAGCGCACCTGCTGCGCGAAATGCTGACTGTCAAGTCTGACGATATTGTCGGCCGTAACAAGATGTATGAAGCCATCATATCCGGCAGCAATGATATTCAGACCGGCACACCAGAAGCATTCAACGTATTCGTCCGCGAATTGCGTGGTTTGGGTCTGGCGATGACACCAAAGAAAATTGACTAAGAAATCCAGCCGTGACGGTGCAGTCACTGTCACGGCAAAAGCATTTTGAACAGCGACTTGAAAGGAGCAAAATTTATGACCAATATGTTGCAGAAGATTTTCGGACAAATTGAAACCAAGGAACAGTTTGACGCACTGCGCATCACCATCGCGTCCCCAGAAGAAATTCTGTCCTGGTCCCACGGCGAGGTAAAAAAGCCCGAAACTATCAACTATCACTCTTTGAAACCAGAAGCAGAAGGCTTGTTCTGCCAGCAGATTTTTGGTCCGGTCAAAGATTATGAATGTGCATGCGGAAAATATAAAAGAATTAAATTCCGTGGCGTTGTTTGCGAACGTTGTGGGGTTGAAGTTGGTTCTTCGTCCGTTCGTCGTGAACGTATGGGACACATCAAACTGGCGATGCCGGTTGCACACACGTGGTTCCTGCGCGAAGGTAAAATTGCCACATTGTTGAACAATCTGCCCCAGAAAAAATTGGAACAGGTTATTTCGTATGACGCGTATATCGTTATTGAACCGGGTTTAACAAACTTGAAACAATACGACGTCATCAGCGAAGATGAATATCAAAACGCCGTTGAAGAATTTGGCCCAGACGCGTTCCGCGTTGGTATCGGTGCCGAAGGGGTGCGCAGCATCATCGCAAATCTGGATATGGGCGATGAACGGACACGTTTGCGCGCAGAATTGGCGGAAACAAAATCCGAAGCAAAACGCAAGGGTTTAATCAAACAATTAAAACTGGTTGAAGCGTTCTTGGATTCTAAAACAGAACCGGCGTGGATGTTGCCGGATATTATCCCTGTGATTCCACCAGATATGCGTCCGTTGGTCACATTGGACGCCGGACACGTTGCGGCATCTGACCTGAACGATTTGTATCGTCGCGTTATTATCCGT
Organism: uncultured Rickettsiales bacterium; assembly: GCA_900550565.1. Taxonomy (GTDB): domain Bacteria; phylum Pseudomonadota; class Alphaproteobacteria; order Rs-D84; family Rs-D84; genus Enterousia. The sequence goes on from URSG01000003.1 coordinate 47,549, forward strand.
AATAATCGTCTGAAAAGATTTATTGAAATGCACGCGCCAGACATCATTGTCCGCAATGAAAAGCGTATGTTGCAAGAAGCCGTTGATTCATTGTTTGACAATGGACACAAGGCACGCCCAATGGTTTCTCAGAACCGTCGTCCGTTGAAATCACTGTCTGATTCACTGCGCGGTAAATCGGGTCGTTTCCGTATGAATATGTTGGGTAAACGTGTGGACTATTCTGGACGTAGCGTTATTGTGTCTGGGCCATCACTGAAATTGCACCAGGTTGGTTTGCCCAAGACAATGGCGTTGGAATTGTTTAAACCGTTCGTGTATGCGCGTCTGTTGGCAGGTGATTATGCAAACACATTGAAAACCGCACGCAAGATGGTTGAAAACGGCGAAGATGTTGTGTGGGAAATCCTGGAAAAGGTTATTTACCAGCACCCAGTTCTGTTGAACCGTGCGCCGTCATTGCACCGTCTGTCATTGTTGGCGTTTGAACCCGTTTTGATAGAAGGCAAGGCAATCCGTCTGCACCCATTGGTCTGCAAGGGATTCAATGCTGACTTTGACGGTGACCAGATGTCTGTACACGTTCCTATTTCATTAGAGGCGCAATTAGAAGCGCGTACATTGATGTTGTCTTCTAATAACGTATTGTCGCCTGCAAATGGTGAACCAATGATTGTTCCGGCCCAGGACATGGTTTTGGGTGTCTATTATATTTCGTTGATTGATGGCGAACACACGGATAAATCACCGCGCTTTGCCGATATGGACGAAGTGAAAATGGCGTTGGAAAATCATTCCATTACATTGCACACGCCAATCGTTGCGCGTATCAACGGCAAGATTTATAAAACAACAGCAGGCCGTATGATTTTGGGCGAATTGTTGCCGAAATCAGACAAAATGCCGTTTGACCTGGTGAACAAGGTTATGCCGGTCAAGGAAATCAAGGCACTGTTGGCGACAACGTATGAACGTTGCGGCGACAAGGCGATGATTATGCTGGCGGATAATCTGAAAAATACCGGATTTGAACAAGCGGCACGCAGTGGTATTTCAATCGGGTTTGATGACATCATTATTCCAGATGAAAAGAAAAATATGATTGCCAGTGCTGAAAAAGCGGCCGAAGAAATTGAATCGCAATACCAGAACGGTTTGCTGTCTGGCGGTGAACGTCACAACAAACTGATTGACCTGTGGCAGAAAACAACCGATAAACTGGGTGACTTGGCGTATGCTGCGCTGGGCAAAACGACCGGTGAAAATTGGAATTCTGTTTTGATGATGGCGTTGTCTGGGGCGCGTGGTTCTAAACGTCAGATTCAGCAGTTGGCTGGTATGCGTGGTATGATGCAGAAACCAGACGGTTCTATTATTGAAGTTCCGATTATTTCCAACTTTAAAGAAGGTCTGACTATGTCTGAATACTTTACGTCCACCCACGGTGCGCGCAAAGGTATGTCGGACACGGCGTTGAAAACTGCGTCGGCTGGTTATCTGACACGTCGTTTGGTTGAATTGTCGCAAAACACAGTTATTACTGAACACGATTGCGGAACCACAGAATTCATTACTGCAAAACCTGTGTACCAGGGTTCAACCCTGTCGGTTGCGCTGGGTGATGTGGTGTTGGGACGCACAGCAGCACACGATATTGTTCACCCAATTACCAAGGAAGTTATCGTTCCAGCCGGTGAATTGATTACCAAAACAGCGGCCAAGCAAATCAATGAATCTGGTTTGCCGTCGGTTGATGTGCGCAGTGTTCTGACGTGTTGCAGTGACGGTCTGTGTGCAAAATGCTATGGTATGGATTTGTCGCGTAATGCGCTGGTTCACGTTGGCGAAGCGGTCGGCGTTATCGCTGGTCAGTCCATTGGTGAACCTGGGACCCAGTTGACGCTGCGAACATTCCACATTGGTGGTGTTGCGGCTGGTGGTACGGAAAATCACTTTATAGAAGTGCCGGTGGCTGGTAAAATCAAACTGACAGGTGTGAATACAATTAAAAACACATCTGGACGTGTTGTTGTCCTGTCGCGTAATGGCGAATTGGCCGTTGTTGATAACAAGGGTGAAACGTTATTCTCGTGCGGGTTGCCGTATGCGGCGATGCTGATTGTCAACGATGGCGACGCGGTTGAAAAGGGTGCCAAGGTTGCAGAATGGGATCCATATTCCAACACAATCATCGCTGAAAAAGATGGTATCGTCAGTTTCAATGACCTGGTTGAAAACGTATCATACCAGGAAGAAGTTGATTCTATGACTGGCATCACCTCGCGCAAGGTTATCAACTGGAAAGCGAACACCAAAAAGGCATTGCAACCGGCAATCCGCCTGGTTGACGCAAACGGCAATATCATTTCGTTGGGTGGGAAAAAGATTGCAGAATATATGCTGCCGATGTATTCGGTTCTGAACGTTGCAAACGGTGCAACCGTTGTGGCGGGCGATGTTCTGGCACGTATCCCGGTCCAGGCGAAAAAGACGGGCGATATTACCGGCGGTCTGCCACGTGTTGAAGAATTATTGGAAGTGCGCCGTCCATCTAACCCGGCATTGCTGGCGGAAATTGACGGAACGGTTGAATTGGAAGATGCAAAATCCAAAATCATCATTCGCATTGACCCAGAAGATGGCACCGCACCGGTTGAATATGCAGTACCAAAGGGAACAAACCTGTTGGTGCGCAGTGGCGACGTTGTTCGCAAAGCGGACAAGTTGGTTGATGGTGACCCAGTTCCACAGGATATTTTGCGTATCTTGGGGCAAAAGGCATTGGCGACATTTATGGTTGAACAGATTCAACAGGTTTATCGCTTGCAGGGTGTGGTCATCAACGACAAGCATATTGAAATTCTGATACGTGAAATGACACGTCGTGTTGAAATCACAAATCCGGGCGATACGGGCTTCTTGATGGGCCAGGTTGTTGACCGTGTTGATTTTGAAGAAGAAAATGCACGTGTTGCACACGATGGCGGCAAAGTGGCCGAGGCATCACAGGTCTTGGTTGGTTTGACCCGTGCATCATTGACATCACGTTCGTTTATATCAAACGCGTCGTTCCAACAGACAACCAAGGTATTGGTTGACGCTGCAATCAGCGGTGCAACGGATAAACTGGTTGGTATCAATGAAAACCTGATTGTTGGTCGTCTGATTCCAATCGGCACAGGGGCCTATGTCCGCCGTGTCCGTGAAATCGCCAAGGCCGAAGAACGCGAAGAACGTTTGGCACGCGAAGGAAACACCCAGCAACAGTTGTTGGATATCTAGTCAATATTCCGGGGCGTGTTGCGCCCCGGATACATAAAATGCCAATGACAGAAATACCGGCAATCTTTTGTGACATAGATGGTGTGGTGAATAAAAAATTCGCTATTGCCAACTATGACCGTTTCGGTGAACCGAATCCTAATATGATACGTGTTTTAGAAACACTGGGACGGGATTTCACGATTGTCTTTATTACTGGGCGTTGGGCCATGGGTCAGAACAAGGTTCAGCAACATATTGACGCATTGTTGCCGAACATCAAAAAACGCGTATTCTGCAAGCCGCATGATTATCCTGGCACAACCGCAGAATTCAAATTGGCAACGATTGTCGCACTGGAACAACAGGGATATAAATTCTATATGGGGCTGGACGACCACAGCGCGGTTATCGGTCTGATGCATAATCACGGTATGTTTGTCGCCCAGGTAATATCGGATTAAAGTTTTCCTTGCATTTGCAAAGGATTTTAATAAAATATCAAATTGTAAATTAAAAAGGATAGTAAAATGGCAACGCCAAAAAGCAAAACAAGTAAAGCACGTACAGCACAACGTCGTTCACATGACGCATTGTCCATTATGCCATGCACAGTATGCAAGGCCTGTGGCGAAAAGAAACGTCCACATCACGTTTGCCCAGCGTGTGGTGCAAAATAATTATGGCACAGAAAATATAAAAGGCAGATTTGGCGCACTGTTTTGTGCCACTCTGCTTTTTTAATATGAAAAAATATCATGACAGACACAAATACGAAAAAGATAATTTCCGTTGATGCGATGGGTGGGGACAAAGGCCCCAAGGCTGTCCTGGGCGGTATGAATCAATTCCTGTATCAAAATGGCGAGGACAAGGTTGCGTTTCGTCTGTTTGGGGATTCTGCACGTCTGAAACGTATGTTGGCAAAATATCCGCGCGTGGCGCGTAATTGCACGGTTGTGCATGCGCCTGGGGTTGTGCGTGGCACGGACAAGGTTCGTGATGTTATTCGTCACGCCCAGGATACGTCAATGTATATGGCAATCAAAGATGTCCGCGAAGGAAACGCGTCCGCCGTCGTCAGCGCGGGAAATACTGGTATTTTGATGTCGCTGTCTAAACTGATGTTGAAAACGACCGCGGGTATTTCGCGCCCGGCGATTACAACAATGTTGCCATCGGGGGGCGGTGATTCACGCGTTGTTGTGTTGGATTTAGGGGCAAATGTCCAGTGTGATGAAACGATTTTGTTTGATTTCTCGGTTCTGGGCAGTGTTTATGCCGAGATTATCGGTAAAATGCCACGCCCGAAATTAGGTGTGTTGAATATCGGTGCCGAAGATACCAAGGGCAACGAAACTCTGCAACACTTGAATCGCGTTTTAACCGAACACCGTGATGAATTGCCGTATGAATACATCGGTTTCGTAGAAGGAAACGATATCAGCGGTGGCACCGTCCAGGTTGTTGTGACAGACGGATTTACCGGCAACATCGTATTAAAAACAGTAGAAGGCACGGCAAAACTGATAAAGCGTGTTCTGGTTGATAATTTCAAGAAATCAATTTTGGCGATGATTGGCGCGTTTTTCTTGGTTCACGTGTTCAAGCGTCTGAAACACAAGATTGACCCACGTTCGTATGCCGGCGCAGTATTTTTGGGACTGCAAGGTTTTGCGGTAAAAACCCACGGCAACAGTGATGCGTTGGCATTTGCCAATGCGCTGAAATATGCCGCCGATTTGACCGAGGCAAACCTGAACGACGCAATCGCGGCGCGCGCAGCAGCGGTCACAAAAATTCGTGACGAGTTTAAAATAGTGGCAGAACAATAAAAAATACCGGCGATTGCCGGTATTTTTTTATTCCCCGATTTTCAGGTTTGGGCGCGTGGCACGCAGGTTTTTCAGCGACTGTTCCTGGGCCGCGCGGAATGCGTCTGGATTCCAGATTTGAAAACTGTTTCCGCGACCGACGAATATTGCGCGGTCTGTGATACCGGCGTGCTGTAATAAATCCGATGGAATAACAATGCGGCCGGTCACATCAAATGCCAGTTGGCGTGCGTCTGCGAACAGCATTGCCGATAAATCGTCCAGCGCGTCATCAAACACGCCCATTTTATCGGTCGCGGCGGCCATTTGTTCCATACGGGACATAGATAATCCCTCTATGCAATTATGGGTAAAAGAACGATATAAAACGACGCCAGGAAACTTTTCATTGGACACCGAAGCACGGAAAGAGGCCGGCACAGAAATCCGCCCCTTGGTATCCAAACGATTTTCATAAGATGAGAGAAACAATGACATTTTTTATGGTCCTTGTTCGTTGGGCGTGTGCTTGATTCCCCTTTCCGACTTCACAGGGAAGATAGCACGGGGATTTATGGTTGTCAATGACAATTTATAATTATTTTATGGGATTTTATGGTCTGGTAAATAAAAATAAATTTTTTTCAAATAAAATTAAAATAAATTAAATTTCCACTTGACCTGCGATTCGTTTTTGTTCTAAGATGTTTGTATAGACAAGGAGAAAAGGTTTCAAAACCCCAGAAATCCGCCAAAAACCGGAAATCTGGCAAAAATAAAAAACAACAAAAGATTTGGTTGATGAAAATGTAAATACGTGTGTAAATACATCATTTGGCCAGTTCTTTAAACCCAAGCAAAGGAGGGACCCACGCATGCCAAAAAATATTAAAGAAATTATGATTGCCTTGAACAAAGTTTTAACAACAACAGTTTGGGTGAACGAAGATCGCCAGATTATATCCTTGGCCGATGAATTGAAAATTGGTATTGGCAATGCGCCACGCAGCATAGAAGATTTGCCACGAACATCATTGGTTGGTGCGTATGTTTCTTTGCAGATTCGCACGGATAATTTTGATGTTGCCGCCGAAAGTATGGATACAAAAACATTGGCATTGCGTGTCAAGGGCATGGTCTTTGCCGAAGCGAAAAAGATAATGGATGCCGCAGACGTTGCAGACAAGACAGTTGTTGCACGTGCTGCATAATATGTGTGTGCCGCGTGGGCACATGGCATCATAACAGTTTCTGGGAATACCAGAAGGAAGGGAGTAGCCACCGTCGAGTAATCGCCGGTGGTTATTTTTTTAGTGACGAAGTGATACAGTGAAAAATAAAGTTTCCGTTGCGTGGCGTTTTTATACGAATTTTTCAGGAACCAGGCGCATCATAATTTTCCATGCACGACGGAAAATGGTCGTGTCCGGACTGTGATGATATTCGCGCGCCGCGGTGTCGCCTGGGCGTTTGCCGGTCCATAATGGATTGCCGTCTTCGTCCAGTGTCACGCGCCACGCGGTCTGGGTGTCGCGCAAAATCATATCACGTAATTTTTTGGCAAAATCGCGACTTTCAAATATTGCGACGTTTTCAGTGTTAAAATACGCACTGCGTGGGTCCAGATTAAAACTGCCAATCCAAGAAATTCTGTCGTCAAACACCATTGTTTTACTGTGCAGAACAGAAAAACTGGATGCCTTGCGTTCGCGGTCGTGTTCGTGGGCGCGCAGGTTTTCCGCCGACAGCATAAATTCATAGACGTCTGCACCTGATTCAATCAGATGTTTGCGATACTTTTCCCATTTTGCATAAACCGTTGGTGCGTTTGTTGACGCCAGCGAATTTGTGACAATCGTTATATGAACGCCAGATTTTTCTTCGCGTGTTATGTGGGCCAGACCACCCTGGCCAGGGACGAAATACGCCGCCGAAACATACACAGAATTATCTGTTTCGCGCCACAGGTGTTGCAGTGCGCGCACAATGTCGCCACGGTATTTTTGTTTCTGTTCCATGGTCATTTCGACCTTGGCCGGTGGGTCGGCCAGGAATTTCCCGTGACCCCAACTGAAATCAAAATCTTTTTGTTTGTATTTATCTATGGCGTTTTGGATTATGTTATTATACAGCTGTGTGTCGGTTGCGCTGCGTTCCTGGATTTCTTGGAATTTTTCTTCCAGGTGGTGCAATGCCTTTTTAGATTTAGCCTTGGGGAAAACGTCGGCCGGTATTGCCAAGTGATGATTCCAATATTCATCAAAACTGGCCGTTGCGTATTTCGTCATATCGCCCAAGAACAACACGTCGGTATCTGAAAAATTAGACGCGGTTTCTGGGTAAAAATAATTACTGCCCACGTTGCGGCCCCCGGTGATGTATGCAACGTTGTCCACGATAAACAGTTTGTTGTGCATACGCGAATTCAGCCGATTAAATTCCAGCAAAAATTGTGGGTAATATAAAATCTTGGCACGATTGGCGACGGTGTTGAAAACCTTGACCTCTATATTAGGGTGCTGGTTCAGCAACATTACGTCAACAATATCAGAATTTGTTCCATAGTCGTCCAGCAATATGCGCACGCGCACCCCACGGTCGGCGGCCCGTTTTAATTCGCCAACCAAAACCTTGGACGAAAAATCATTGCTGTAAATATATGTTTGCAGGTCAATCGTTTTTGTTGCCATACGTGCGAACGCCGCGCGAAGTACAAATGCAGCCAACCCGTCGTCAATCAATGTCGCGCCCGATATGTTATCGCCGTTGTTTAGTTCGTCGTAATAGCATTGCGCGATTGGGGTCTGCATCGGGTCATAATCAAAATCAGACGCAGTAATTTTTGGAACGTGACCGTCCAACCGCTTGTCTTGCGTGCTGGTCGGGACAGTCGTGCACCCCAGCACTGGCAGCGTCAACAAGAATAATAAACTGCGTTTTATGCCAGACAAAATTTTATCCTTTGACGCGAATTATAGTATAAAAAATTGTCGTATGACAAGGGATTTTAATCACGCCAGACAAGAATTTTGGACAGGGGGTAAAATGCATTTCGGTCAATTAAATCAATGATTTTTTAAACGCAGTTGTCTTTTTTTGTTTGTATAGCCAGGGGAATTATGATAAAATCTGAACAATAGGAAGGAATATTTCGCCATGAAAAGACTGATTGTTGTATTGAGTGGATTGCTGGTTTTGCCCGCATTTGCAGAGGTTGCGCCCGCATATTACTATGACGACGTTATTGAATATTCGGATACGGATATTGATTCTGACGTTGATGATGTGGTGATTGCTGACGACGCAGATGTGGCCCAGGATACAGGCAAGACGTCTGTCCCGACGGTTGCGTCACGCACGGTTGCAAATACCAATTCGCGTGCGGCGGCCGCGTCGCCACGTGCAACGGCGTCTGGTCGTGTGGCATCGGCGCGTAATAATGCCACGTCATCACGCACGGTCACGGCACGTACAGCGACAACGTCGCGTGCAAATGTTTCGCGTGCAAACGTATCGCGCGCAGCGGCAACATCGTCGGCGAATAAAAATGTTTCTGCACGTCGCGCAGTGTCAAATACAACTGCGGCGCGCGCATCAATCGTGCAAACTGATACAGTCAACACACCGTTATACACCGGACGTGTTGGTGTGCGCGGTCAATCTGTGACAACGCGTGTCCCAACGGTTCGTATGGCGGCGGCGTCAACAGCCACAGATACGTCCAAGACATCATCTGCCAGCAGCACAACCGATATGGACGAATTGGCCCAGGTCACCGATTTTTGCAAGGCCCAGTATCAGTCTTGTATGGATAATTTCTGTAATGTTCTGGACGATAACCAGGGACGTTGCAGTTGCAGCAAAAATTTAAAGAATTACGAAAAAACCGAAGCGGCACTGAAACAAGCAACCGAAGATTTACAAGACGTCGCGCAAAAGATTCAGTATATCGGTTTGTCCAAGGACGAAGTGGAAACCTTGTTCACCCAGACCGAGGCTGAATTAAAAATGCAGGGTTCCAGTGACAATTCCCAGTTGAAAACTGATTTGGATAAAATCAAAAGCCTGATTGTTGATGTGAAATCGGGCAGTGCGTCGTCCGTCAGTGACAGTGGGTTGAGTTTTGATTTGTCCGGTCTGTTGGACTTTACAGTCAGCAGCACAGGTTTTGATTTAAGTGCGTTTTTGGGCAATTCATCAAATACGTCCAGCATCAGCAACCAACGTGGCGAACAGTTGTACAAGACTGCGACGGCACGGTGCAAGGCGGCGGTTCTGAATACGTGCAGTGCCCAGGGTGTTGACATTTCTGTTATCACAAATGCATACGATTTGGAAATTGATAAACAGTGCATCGTATATGAACGCGCGTTGACGGATTCTAATGACCAGATGGCGTCAACGGTGCGCAATGCGAAATCTGTATTGCAAAAGGCGCGTTTGTTGGTCGCACAACAGAAAAATACATACGATTTGCGTGGGTGCGTAAATGCGCTGGATTCATGTATGCAAGATGATTTTGTCTGTGGGTCTGATTATGAAAACTGTTTGGATCCGACCGGCAAATACATCGTTGATGGTAAAATCGTCGTAGGCAGCACACCTGGTCAAAAGGTTGACGCAGATGTCGCCGCGCCTAAGTATTATACAGATAATTTGTATGCAACGTGGAATTATGGCGACAAGAAAAACGCCTGGGGTGACGATGGCACGCTGAGTGATTATATCACCCAAACTGTCACAAACAGTAATGTGACCAAGACGTCTGAAATAATGTCTAATTATTTGCAGTATAAAATTGGCTATAACGCCGACGGCAAGAATTATGGTATGTGTATGTCTGTCTTGAACAAGTGCCAGGATATTACATACAAGGGTGCAGGTCAGAACAAAACCTATGATCCACAAAACAACGTGGTCAAGGAATATCTGCAACGTACGTTGACCCAGATAAAGGCGAAACAAGATGAACTGTTGGCCAGTTATGCAGAAACCTGTATTTCTGATGTGTCGTCGTGCCTGGGCCAGAACGGATACAGCACATCGTCAACCACAACAACCAGTCAATCGGCCAAGAATATCGCAATCAATGCGTGCCGTGCGTCAATCGTGACATGTATGTCTGTCAATGGTATGACCAATGTGACACCGACACCAGATTCTATGATTTCGTGGGTCAGTGCAGTTATTGATAAAAGTGCGACAACCGAATATCCAACACCAAAACCATCAGGCCCCGACCTGTATGTGACATGTGCGACGTGTAAAAAAGGTGGCTATTCGTGGAAAAATGGCACGTGCGTAGCAAAAATCAACTATGCTGACATTACATCATCGTCGGCGTGCGCAACCCAGGGAGGCAGTTGGGTTCCTGGGACGTGTACGTATGTTGCGAACAACGTGCCAGACCTTAATGATATGTTGATATCGTTAAAGGATGACCATTGGACCGTGACACAGACGGGTCAAAATGTAAAGGCGACCAAGAGAGCAGAGTTTAGCGCATGTCAAGATGGTATTAGCGAAATGAATGGTCGGTTAGATGCTGGCACTGACGTGTCCTTGACATACAAAGATGCTGTGTGTACTGAAAAGGCATGTGAATAAAAAAACGCCCCATCGGGGCGTTTTTTTTAGTGAATAAGTGAATAAGTGAGAAAGTGAATAAGTGATAAATCACTCTGTCACTCTATCACTCTATCACTATATCACTCTCTCACTCTGTCACTTTCTCACTCTCTCACTAAAAACACCGCCCTGGGGGCGGTGAAATTATTGGTGCTTTGCAACACGTTGTCTGAATTCGTTGCTGGGGCGAAATGACGCAACGCGTCGCGCCGATATTACCGCAGATTCGCCCGTTTTGGGATTGCGTCCCATACGTTGGGCCTTGGTTAAAATCTTGAAACTGCCGAATCCGGCAAATTTTACTTCTTCGCCATTTACCAGTGCGTCGTGTATTTCGTCAAATACAATATCAACTAATTTATACGCGTCCGCCGTGGTCAGACCAAATTTATCCCGCAAACGTGCGGCAAAATCACTTCTTGTTACCGTTGACATTTTTACCCTTCCTGTTTTTTGTCGGGCATATTATAGCCGCGGTTATTACAACTTGCAATATTAAAATCCAAGGAATAAAATAAAACCGGTATGTTCCCATAGTTCAACAGGATAGAACGAATTCCTCCTAAGAATTAAATCCGGGTTCAAGTCCTGGTGGGAACGCCAATCAAAGGATTTGTTATGAAAAACAAGGCTGTTAAAATCGGAATAATCGCGTCGTTGGTGCCGCATTTGTTTTGCTGTGTGTTGCCAATCGTGTTGTCGGTTGTGTCACTGGTTGCGCCAGAATTCGCGCACACATCTGTGTTGCCGACGTGGATTGAACCGTGGCTGTTCGTATTTTCAGCGTTAATGTTGGGATTTTCGTGGGTGCTGGTCGTGCGCGATTGTCATTGTGATTGCGCGCATTGTAATGATGGTGCCGGACACCGTCGCCAGAAAATAATCCTGGGGGTTATTACGCTGATATTTATAATCAGTGTTGTTTTGCACATTTTATCACACAAATAAAAAACGTCCCATTTCGGGACGTTTTTTTACCATAACTTTATTCGTTTTTCTGGGGCGATATATAACGCGTCGCCAGGCTGTATTCCAAATGCATCATACCACATTGCGATGTTCGGCAATATGCCATTGACGCGGTTGCGCGCCAGGGAATGTTCGTCAACCTTGGTCAGGCGCAGGTCTTCGTCGGGGCGACTGTTTTGCGCCCAACTGCCAGCGTATGCGATAAAGAAACGTTGGTCTGCGGTGAATCCATCGGCAACATCAGTTGCGTGACCAAAGTTTTTATATGCGGTAAATGATACAGTTATCCCACCATAGTCCGCCAGGTTTTCGCCCAGTGTAAATTTGCCGTTTGCGTGCACGCCGGGCGCAATTACGATTTTATCAAACTGTGCGCGCAGGACGCCAGCACGCTGTTCAAATCCCTGGGCGTCGCGCACAGTCCACCAATCGGTCATATTACCGTTGGCGTCAAAATGACGGCCAGAATCATCAAATCCGTGTGTCATTTCGTGACCAATAATACTGCCGATTGCGCCATAGTTAAATGCGTCGTCTGCGTTCATATCAAAGAACGGATACTGTAATATGCCGGCCGGAAAACATATCTCGTTCGTAGATGGGTCATAATACGCGTTGATTTCGTGTGCGTTCATATACCACAGGGTTGGGTCTTTTTCGCGACCGATTTTGTTCAGCCAAAAATCATCTTCAAATTTTGATACAATCAGCATATTTTCCCACAGTGACGCGTTCGGGTCTATGTGCAATTCAGAATAATCGCGCCACTTGTCCGGGTATCCGATTTTTGCGTGAAACGTGTCCAGTTTTTGTAATGCCTGGCGTTTAGTTTCGTCGGACATCCATTCCAGATTTTCAATACGCGCGCCCAGTGCGCGTTGCAAATTTTTCACCAATTCTTGCATACGTTTTTTTGCGTCTGCGGAAAAATATTTTTTCACATACAGGTGGCCGATTTCTTCGCCCAGAGTGCCGTCCAGCATCGCGACCGCGCGTTTCCAGCGTGGCTTTGGCGTGGGTTGGCCGGCCATTGTGCGGTTATAAAAATCAAATGATATTTCGTATGTTGTGTCGTCCAGTAATGTGTCTGCGGAACTGACAATGCGATATTTCAGATATGTCTTTATCAAATCCAAATCAGTATCGTTCATAATCGCGATTGATTCTGCGATTGCCTCGGGCTGGGCGATGTTGATTTGCGTCGCACGCGTTGCGCCACGCGCGGCCAAGTATGCGTCCCAATCAAATCCTGGGAAACGTGATTTGATTTCGTCCAGTGTCATCTTGTGATAGTTCGCATGTGGGTCACGCAATTTTTCCTTTGGATAAAAAGACCGCGCCATACGTAATTCTAAATCGTATAATTTTTTTGCGTCCACAGAAATGCCAAAGTTTTTCATTTGTTTCGCGATAAATTCCAGATACTTTTCGCGAATCTGGATTGTTTTTTTGTCTGTGTCAAAATAGTAGTCACGTGCCAGCCCCAGTCCGCCCTGGCCAATGTTATACAGGTAATGTGTGCTGTCTGTTTCGTCCAGTGCAACGCCGTCGCCCCAAAATGCCGATGTCATCTGGTGCATACGACCAATAAATTCTGGTAATTCATCGCGTGATTTTATCGCGTCAATTTCTGCAATCTGGGCGGCAACCGGGCGCACGCCGTCGGCGTTTAATTTTTCTGTGTTCATCGCGATTTTATATAACGTCCCGATTTTTCCGGTATCTGTTTCGGCGATTTCGCGCACACGCACCAGGTTGGTATCGTGCAAAACATCAAACACACCATATCGTGTATAGTCGTCTGGGATTGGGTGCGCCGACCGCCAACCGTTTGTTGCATACGCGTAAAAATCGTCGCCTGGACGAACAGTTGTATCCATATTTTCAGGTCGTATCCCAGTGTTCATAATTACATCCTTTGGTTTTGTTAAATAGTGCGCAATCACAACCGCGGTGACAACCGCGATTATTCCGATTATGTTCAGCAATTTGTTTTTCATTTTCCGTCCCAGTTGCACAAGTCTAGCAACAAATCATCTAAAATCAACATACCTTTTTCCGTGACGCAAATTCGGTTGCCGTTATCACAAACCAGTTCTGGATTTGCGCGCAGCCAGTCAGTGTTTATTACGCGCATAACGTCATCGGATTTACGCACACCACGCACGGTGCGCAGACCTGTGATAATTTTTTCTGTGGCGCGCGCCGCTGGCGTCAGTGGTTGCATTTGTATATCGTCGCCACCACGCTGTTCATACCAGGTGCCGTCAATGTATGGTCGCCCGGCCGCACCACGACCAATGCCAACATAGGCGTCGCCGTCCCACACGTTCTGGTTGTGAATGCATTCGTTGCCGGGGGTGGCATAATTTGAAACCTCGTACCGGGGCAGGGCCAGCGTCCCTGCGATTGTGCAATACATATCGGCCATCGCGTCGTTTGATGGCATTGCTAAATTCATTTGGCCAAATGGTGTGTTTTTTTCAATGGTCAATTCATACATTGACACGTGGCCCAGCCCCAAGGCATTTATATCCCGACACATTTGTGCGACGGTGTCCGCATTATCCCCAGGGATTCCATATATAAAATCTGCGTTCACACGCAGGCCCATTTTCATTGCCACGTCCAATAATTGCATTGCGTCGCGCACATTGTGCCGTCGCCCCAAGAATTCCAGTTCTGGGTTATCCAGGCGTTGCACACCCACCGACAGGCGATTTACCCCGGCGTCCATAAATTCGCGCAACCGCGTCGCGTCCAGTGTTTTTGGATTTGATTCCAATGTGATTTCTGGATTTGGGGCAATGTTAAAATTGTTGCGCAACGCGTTCATAATTCGTGCAAACACGTGCGTTGGCATCAGTGACGGTGTGCCACCGCCAAAAAATACAGTTGGCACCGCAACGCGCCCCAGGCGCACGCCCCAGAATTGGATTTCGCGCACAATGCCGTCGGCAAATCTGTCCCAGTCAGGTGCAGTGCATGCAGCCGAAAAAAATGCGCAATATTTGCACTTGGACATACAAAATGGTGTGTGAATATATATATTGTGTGGCATTTCCATACGACGCATTGTATCGCGGTATAAAATCGGCGCAAGTGATAAATGAAATCACTTTCGCAGGGACTGTTTTTATGATATAATAATCCCAAGAAAAAGAAATGAAGACAGGAATAATAACCTTTTTTACCGGCGTTTTTGCGTCTGTCGCGGCGTTGGCTGCGAACGAGGGCGTGCCGTCGTATTATCAGACATCGTCAACTAATGCGAACCAAGTTGGCTATTCCCAGTATCAAAATCAGGGATATACGAAATATGTCGGACAATCTGGCAATAAACAGGTTGTGGGCAGTCGGTCTTATTCATACCAGGTTCCGCGTCAAACGGTGGCCCAGCCAACATATTCTGGCACAATGACGGCAAACGGAATTTCTGGGGCGGACACGGCCAAGACGACGATTGCGCCAACATACGCGCGTCGTTTTGCAAACTTTGAATTTGAAACCGGGGTCAATTCCATTTTGCAATGGGACGATATGGTTTTTAACGAGGTTGGCGTCACAGCCCAGCATAATTTCAGCCTGCGCAATTTTGATATGTTTGCGTTTGCCGAATATACATACGGTCGTATGGCGTCGGGCGGTCTGTCTATGGATTATGACCTGAAACCATTTAACGAATCCAAACCGACCGAGGGTATATTTACCATTTCTGTTGGTGACCAATCGGGGCGGACAAACCATTTCCGTTTTGGCGTTGGGGCGCATCATGTGTGGGATATTGGTGGCTGGAAATTATCGCCATCGTTTGGATATGAAATATTCAAACATAATTTGGAAATGTCCGATCACTATTACCCGAATCCGGGCGTGTATTTGCCACTGATGACGGACAAGGGTGCGTATGTATATGGTGATGCGGCCGGTAATTATTATTCTGTGCCCATCGGGACCCCGGTTGCAGATGACTGGTACCAGGTATGTATGTCGCCCGAAGATTTAAAGGTTGTGCCGGCTGGGTCTAATGGGGGAATTTTTTCACTGGGGACATCATTGCCGACGATTGATTATGATCCCGCCTGGGGCAATGTTCCATGGGGCGTGGGCAGTGGCGAATGTGTCATTATCGGTGGCGATGGCCCGATTGTAGTAGAGGGCAAAACCCACGAATACAACACAACCTGGTCTGGGTTTTATGTCGGAATGGAAGTGGAAAAGCAAATGACACTGTCGGACAAATTGCGCTTTTATGTCCAATTTGGATTGCCGAAATATTCGTCCGAAGGAATTTGGCCAAACCGCACAGATTGGCAACAGAACCCCAGTTTCCTGGACGAAGGGTCCAACGGTGCATATTCATACCAGGCCGAAATGGAATACAATATGCGCGTGTCTGACCGTTTGCAGTTGGTTTTGCGTGCCGATACAAATTATTTCTATGTTGGCAAGATTGGTGGTGAATTGTATATCGCCGAATATTCTCAGTTCAAAATAGAAAATGGGCAATATGTTCTGGACGACAATGGTAATCCGATAATTGAAACGATTGCGGCACATACTGAAAAAATCAGTGACCAGTTAAAGCATGCCACGTGGCAATCATTTGGACTGCATCTGGGGCTGAAATACGCATTTTAATACAGGGGGAAAACAGATATGACCCAACCAAGACTTTTCGCATGCGTGGCGTGCGTGGGGCTGTTGTGTATGTCGCGTTCGGTGGCCGCACCGACCGAATATGTTGTTGCCATTGCGCCAGACGTGGCGCCTGTGGTTGCCGACCGTGGCGCATTTGATATGGTGCGCTGGGAATCTGTGCTGGACGATATTCGCACGCGTGCGGCGGCACAAAATATATCACGCGCAACGATTGACGCAACATTGAAAAATCCGGCATTTATTCCAAATATTGTAAAGCGCGACCAGAATCAGTCTGAATTTAAACTGACGATGGACGGATACTTGGCACGCACCGTTGCGCCATCGCGCGTTGCAATGGGGCATAAAATGGCACATCGTTATCCGACGTTGTTACACCGCGTAGAACAGACCTATGGCGTCCAGCCACACGTTATTTTGGCATTTTGGGGTATGGAATCAAACTATGGTGCGCGTATGGCCGACCACCCGTTGCGTGACGCATTTGTCACATTGATATACGAGGGACGTCGTCAAACGTTCTTTACAAACCAGTTGTTGGCACTGATGAAAATTGCCGATAAAAACGGCGACGATGTTTCTAAATTTGGGGGCAGTTGGGCCGGCGCAATGGGACATTTCCAGTTTATACCAACAACGCTGGCGCAATATGGGGTTGATGGCAATGGCGACGGCAAAATAGACATCAGTGCCAGTGTTGGTGACGCAATGATGTCGGCCGGAAATTATCTGAATAAATTGGGGTGGAATCCGAACGAACGCATTGCGCGTCGTGTCGTATTACCGGCAGATTTTGATGTGTCGCTGTTGGACGGTAAAACGAAAAAAACACTGGACGCCTGGGCGGCGATGGGCGTGACAAACCCAGATGGCACGGCACTGCCGTCGTCGGCAATGACCGCAGGATTGGTTGCAGACACACTGGCGGTTCAAAATGCGCGTATGAATGCGGCAATCGCGCCAACTGATCCAAATGCAGTTGATACTGATGTCGCACCAATGCCGATGATAACAGCGTATTTGACGTATCCAAATTTCTATCGGATAAAGCGGTGGAATAATTCTAATTGGTATGCAATCGCAATCAGCGAATTGTCCGACCAACTGCGCGATTGATTTTTGTTCGTGCGCCTGTATTCGCCGATGCAAATGCGTCGGCATTTTTTTGCGCCCAAATCCCCAGAAATAAAAATAATTGATAAAGTGTATATTCTTTGATAATCTTCCTGTTACAGATTGATATAAAAGGATGTATTTATGGCTATCAAGGTACGCGATTACGAAGTACGTTTGGCACGAAACAAAGAAGAAAGAAAACAGGTGCGCCAGTTGCGCTATGCTGCATTTGTTGAAGAAGAGGGGGCATCTGTCACCGAAGAACAAAAAAATCTGCGTGAAGAATATGATTCGTATGATCGCTTTGCCGACTATATGTGCGTGTTGCACAATGGACGCGTGGTTGGAACGTATCGTATTATTGACCGTGCGGCGGCCGAAAAAATGGGCGGATTTTACACTGAAAACGAATTCAATATTTCCAAGATTAAAAAGGTGAACGGAAACATCGCCGAAATGTCACGTGCGTGCGTTGCGCGCGAATATCGTGAAAATGCGTTGGTTATGCGTATGTTGTGGGCTGGGTTGTCTGAATACGTTTTGCGTCGCAAGATTTTGGTTCTGTTTGGTGTTGCGTCGTGGGCGGGCGATAAACCGGTGGAATCGGCCCAGGCGATTTCGTATTTGTATTATAATCATCTGTCGCCATTGCGTCTGCGTGCGACGGTGTTGCCAGAAAAATTTGCCGAAGGCGTCAATCCTAAATTATCCCAGATGAATATTTTGCCACGCGCATTTGTGGACGAGGTGGACGCCCGTGCGCAAATGACCCCGTTGGTCAAGGGCTATCTGCGTTTGGGGGCGACATTTGGTCGTGGCGTGTTTGTTGATAAGGCGTTCCACTCGTATGACGTTTTTGTTATGTTGGAAACGCGCAATATTGATCGCGTGTATCAAAAACATTTCTTGGGCCGCGAAGATGCGCTGGACGGGTTCGCCGTCAAAGACAGTACGATGAAAACCCTGGGCAAGATTATACTGTCACCCGTGACAGGTCCATTCAAGGTTCTGGGGGCGTTTATTGAATTCTTGTTGCGCGAAGATGCCGCCGATGTTGAATACATAGAAGATTCAAAGGACGATGAAAATGCCGAACAATAATGTGCGCACTGTGCGTCGTCCGAATATATTTCAAATATTATTTGGAACGTTAAAGTTTATTGCGTTTTGGATTGGCGTGATAATTCAGGTGCCGATTATATTTCTGTTGCCACGTGGGCGCGCGTCGGTCTGGTTTATGCGTGTGTTTATGCAGATATTGTTGTGGCTGGCCGGAATTCGCGTGACGGTGCACGGACGTATATCATCACATCGCCCGTTGTTGGTGGTGTGCAATCATATGTCGCTGTTTGAAATTGCAACGTTCCCGGTCGCATTCGGGGGCAGTTTTGTTGCCAAGGCCGATGTTCGCAACTGGCCATTGGTTGGTTGGATTTCGGAAAAGTTTGGCGTGGTGTTTGTTGATCGTCGTCCATCGCACGCACTGGAAGCGTTGACGGCCGTCCAGGAACGCGTAAAAAGTGTAAAGTATCCAATGTTCTTGTTCCCCGAAGGAACAACGACAAATGGCGCATACGTTAAACCGTTTAAAAGCACACTGTTTAATTTCGTTGAAAATTCTGATGTCGCGGTTCAGCCTATGGTGGTTAATTATCGCTTTCGCGATGGAACGCCAATTTCTGACGAAGACCTGGCCAATCACTATGCGTATTTTGACAATAAAAAAATAGATATGGGCCCACGTGCCGTGCGCGAACGCAGCGCGTTTATGCAGGTGTTTCATATTATGATAATCGGTGGATTTCGTGTAGAAATCACAATTATGCCACCACCGCCCCTGGCGGGTATGGACAGAAAGCAGATTGCGGAAACCCTGCATAAAATGGTATCCGATAAATATATGGAACTAAAAAACCAAAAGACAAAAAAATGAAAATTGAAAATTTATGTGTAAAACGTTTGTATGGTGATGTCGCTGGCGCAACGACCCCGGGACACAAAATGGCGGTCAAGGCCGGCTATATATACCAAACGTTTCAGGGCGGATACACACTGTCCCCATTGGGATGGCGCGTTGTTCGCAATATTGAAAACATTATCCGTGATGAAATGAACGCTATTGATGGTCAGGAAATCCTGATGCCGGTGGTCAGTGGCGCGGAAATTTGGAAACAATCCGGACGTTATGATACGGTTGATGTTTTGGCGAAATTCAAGGGCCGTGGCGGTGCTGATTATGTGCTGAACCCAACACACGAAGAAGTGGTTGTGGATTTTGTTAAATCGGTTCTGACGACATATCGCCAATTACCATTTATGGTGTACCAGATTCAGACAAAGTTTCGTGATGAATTGCGCGTGCGTGCGGGGCTGATTCGCACCCGTGAATTTATTATGAAGGACGCGTATTCGTTCCACGAAACCCAGGCGGATTTAGAGGCATACTATGCCCGTCAACTGGCGGCGTACAAACGCATTTTTGCGCGTTGCGGCCTGCGTAATGTTGTGGACGTGCTGTCATCAACCGGTGACATGGGGGGCAATATCGCGCATGAATTCCAACTGATAAATGAAATGGGCGAAGATACCATTTACATGTGCGATTGCGGATTTCGCGCGAACAAGGAAATGGTTGATGAAAACAATGAAAATTGCCCACACTGTGGCAAAATAATGCGCAAGGTTCGCGGGGTAGAGGTTGGTAATATTTTCCAGTTGGGGACAAAATATTCGGCGTCTATGAACCTGACGTACACGGCGGCCGATGGCACGGAAAAGCACCCGATTATGGGTTGCTATGGTATTGGGGTTGGACGCACATTGGCGGCAATTTTGGAAGAAAGCGCGGATGAATACGGCCCACGTTGGAACATGGCCACGGCCCCGTTCGCAGTAGAGGTTATCGCACTGCCGGACAAAGATGGTCGCACAGTGCCACTGGCAGAAAAAATCTATAATGATTTACGTGCCGCTGGTGTGGACACATTACTAGATACGCGTGATGCGCGCGCTGGTGAAAAGTTTGCCGACGCCGACCTGGTTGCGGCACCAATTCGCCTGATTGTGTCACAAAAGAACCTGGCTAATAACGCCATAGAGGTTAAATATCGTGTGAACGATATGGATACGTCATCTATGCCGGGGACATTTGGTGTTGATACGTATGTCGCGGATGTGCAGCGCGCAATCCAGAAATTATCTGGCAAATAATCTGTAATTGGAAAGGGTCAGGATAAAAATCCCCTGGGCGCGCCCAGGGGATTTTTTGACGGATTTTTAACTTGCAAAAATTGATATGAAACTATACCCTGAGATATGAATCTTATGAGGAAAAAGGTGAACATAATGCCACGTGTATCCGTACTGACACCGATTTATCGGACAGATGCATCGCATTTGCGCGAATGTATTGAGTCCATATTAAACCAGACATTTACAGATTTTGAATTTCTGATTCTGAATGACTCGCCCGATGCGACATACCTGCGTGATATTGTTAAATCGTATGGTGACAAACGTATCAAGTATATTGAAAACGACCACAATATGGGGATTTCTGCATCGCGTAATAAATTGCTGAAAATGGCACGTGGCCAGTACATTGCAATCTTTGACCACGATGATATTTCCGTACCAACACGCCTGATGCAACAGGTTGAATTTCTGGACGCAAACCCACACATTGGTGTGGTGTCGGGATGGTTGCAATGTTTTGGCGATAAAAACAGTATAGATAAAAATCCCGAGTGGGACACAGATATAAAAATCTGTTTGACTGAAAATTGTTATGTTGCACATACGGCAGCAATGATACGTAAATCTGTTTTGACCGACAACAACATAGAATACGAAGAAATTTACAGCCCAGCAGAAGATTATCGCCTGTGGGCTCGGTTGATGGATGTGACAAACTTTCATAATTTGCAAACAGTTTTGGTTAAATATCGCACATTTGAAAAACAAACATCTGCGCGTCAACAGGCGCGTATGAGTCACAATCATCGTGCGGTTCAGTTGGATATAATCAATCGTTTTCCGGCATATTACGCCGCATGGCGTGATTCAGATGCGTGTCCAACCCGTTTTCGGTTGCGCCTGTTTGGAAAAATACCATTGATAAAAATAAAACATAACTGGGTTCAGTTGTTTGAGTTTATCCCCTTGTTCAAGATTAAATGGAGATAGATATGGCCACTGTATCGATAATAATGACGGCATTTAACCAAGCGCAATATATCGGTGAAGCCATTGACAGCGTATTAAAACAAGATTTTTCTGACTGGGAATTGATAGTAATTGATGATGCCAGCACTGATGATACACTAAAAATTGCCAAACAGTACGCTAAATCAGATAATCGCATTTGTATCATTGCATTAAAAGAAAACACTGGTTCGCCGATTGTCCCACGTAATACTGGTGTTGCGCATGCCACAGGAAAATATATTTTACCATTGGATTCCGATGACAAATTGATGCCAACGTGTGTTTCAAAAATGGTTGCTGCCATGGAAATGGGGTTGGCCGATGTAATTTATTCCGATGTTGAATATTTCGGTGCGCGCAATGGATTGTTGAAGGTAGATTTGCCGACGCCTCGCACGATGACAGACCATAATTGCGTTGTAAATACCGCCATGTATAAAAAATCAGATTTTGATAAATATAATGGCTATGACATAAATATGCGTGGCGGTTTAGAAGATTGGGAATTTTGGTTGAATTTCATCCAAGATGGTAAAAGTTTTTATCGTATTCCTGAAACACTGTTTATGTACCGCATTACAGATAATTCGCGTAATG
>URSG01000004.1 GCA_900550565.1 uncultured Rickettsiales bacterium
GTGCCTGGGAATTACCAAACCGTCATATATGCCGCGCAGCCGTATTGCCAAACTGTTGGCCCCGAACCAAAGTGGCCAAATGCCGGATTGGGACGGTCTGTGGGTGACATTTCAATCAAATGAATATACCGACGCCGGACAGCGGTCACTGATGTCGGTGCCACGAAATACAACATCTAAAACCGTCGGCGCATACCGCAGGTGTATGTTTAGACGCGGTTATTTACTGCGCGCCAGTTGATTTTAAATTTTATTTGCCCCCGCTTTTATCGTGGGGCTTTTTGTGATATAATTATCATTATGAAACGAACAATCTGGTTTTGGCTGTATTTTATTATCGCGATTTTATTGGCGATATACTTTTCTGTGCGAATAATAATGACGACGATGGGTCATACGACGGTATCGCGCGTACACAGTATTTCTATATCTGCCGATGTTCGGGACAAGGATTTATCCGCCCTGGCGACGGCGGCGGCGATTGCGCCTGGGACGGGCGCGTTTTCGGTTGACCTGGACGCACTGAACGCGCGCGTGGGCGCGGTGCCGGGGGTGCGCGCGTCGGCGGTTCATCGTCGCGCAGATGGCAATTTGGTGGTGCGTGTAAAGTTATACCGGGCCGTTGCCCTGTGGACCGATGGCCAGAATTATTTTCCGCTGTCTGCGGACGGGACAATCGTGAACCAGCCTGACGCCGAACGCAAATCTGGCACAGTGCTGTTTCGTGGGCCACTGCCATCAGACGTTGGCGAAATCACAAACGTTGCGCATAATTTAATTGGAAATCTGGATTATATGGAATGGATTGAAAATCGTCGCTGGAATTTAATCACAACCGGTGGCACAACGATTTTGTTGCCTGAAAAAAATCCAGACGACGCGATTGCCCAACTGATTGTCTTGGACAAGAATCACAAGATTTTATCACGTGACATTAAAACAATAGATATGCGTGACAGCGCACGAATATTGGTAAAATAAACAAAATGAACCTGTTTGATTCGGTTTTTCTGTGTCTGGATATTGGCTCAACCGGGGTGCGCGGTATGGCCCATCGTGTTTGTGGTGCAAAAATTGTAAAATCTGCGATTTCAACATCAGATTGTTTTGATACCGTATTCGCATTGCGTTCTGTTATTGACGACCTGGAACGTCAAATCGGAACCAGTTTTGATACCGCATACGTCACGGGGAATTTTGGCGCGTCTGTATTTGAAATGACCGCAAAAAGCACTGCCTGGGGTGGCGAACATAAAATTACCGCCGCCGATATCCAGGACCAAATTGCCCAGATAACACCCCCTGACGGATATTTTCCGATGCATATCGTGCCACTGCGATATGACACGCCGTCGGCACGCAATATGGCGACACCTGTGGGATACACAGACCGGCAACTGATATCGGCATTTGGTGCAATATTTTATGCACGCGCCCGTATGGATACCGTTTTGGCGTTTTTGCGACGCGCACACATCACCGCCAGCGCATTTTATGACCCACAATTTTTACTGAACGCAACCCTGCGCCAGAAAAAACAAAATGTTATGTTTATTGACCTGGGCGGCGAATTTTCATCGGCATCAATTTGGACCGACCGTGGCCCTGTGTGGCACAGAAAAATTCCAATGGGTGGTACAAAAATAACAAACACAATTTCTGAAAAACTGCACATCTGTTTTGACGACGCCGAACGCGTTAAACGCGCCGTGGCCAGTTTTGTTCCAAAAGAAATGGACCGTTTTACCCCGGCCGATACCGCATACGAATTTTCACGTGGCGATATAAATGATATATTTATGCCTGCGATGGTTGACATTGCCGCAGAAATGACGGCGGCGGCGCACGATGCGATTATAAAGTATCGTCCAACAAAAATTATACTGACGGGTGGTGGCGCACTGGCCGAAGGTGCAACTGAATTTATTGAAAACACGTTTTCAATTCCAACCGAATACATTTCTGGCGACGCGATTGTTCGCGCTGGTTGCGCCAACATCTGGAACGCCGAGGCCGCGCACCGTGGCGCATACCTGGCCCGTCGCGACAGAATTCAACGAAATCTGGCATTTTTTGGAAAATTATTCAAGCGCACAAAAAAATCCCGCAATCGTTTTATTCCGATTATGCCCAGCACACTGTGTTTCAATATGCGACGCGCATCAACGTATTCAATGTTTCGCGCAGGTGGCATTTCAATGATACACGTTGATATTATGGACGGATTTTACGTTGAACGTGTGGCCGGCGGAATTTCAGAATTAAAGATGATACGCGCACACACCGACGCACACCTGCACGTCCACCTGATGACCGAGAGTCCGTCCGTCTGGGCCGCCGACAGTATTGCCGCCGGTGCCGACACAGTGATATTATCAACAAACACATCTGGACTGCGCGCGGCAATCGCCGCAACGCACGCCGCCGGTCGTCGCGTGGGCGTTGCATTAAACCCTGAATCATCGCCTGCGATATTAAAGCCGATTTTGCGCGACCTGGACGAGGTTATGGTTATGACCGTGCGTCCCGGGGCCGCCGGACAAAAATTTCAAACAGACTGTTTGAAAAAAATTTCCGTACTTGATGCGACGCGCAAAAAATACGGACTGAAATTTACAATTTCTGTTGACGGTGGCATAGACGATAAAACTGCACAAATGTGCTGGGACGCCGGCGCAGATTTATTGGTCAGTGGTTCATACCTGGCACGCAGCCCGGATTTCCCACTGGCGGTGCAAAGTTTATTAAAGCAATCATAAAAAAACGGGGCATACGCCCCGTTTTTTGAACACTGCGTTTCATGAATTCTGACGAATCCACTGTTTAGGGATGTGGTTCGGGACCTTTATATGAATATACAAACGTCCGCGCAAGTGTTCACGCGTGAATGTTTCCATCCACATTTTAATTGTTACACGTCACACGCACAATTTCCACAGGTGACATTTCCTATTTCACAACCAGTCTGCGCCCCGAACCGTGTTCTGTCAGATAAATATGAATTGTATCATTTGGCAAAACATCTGTGGCAATATCGGGCCACTCTATCAACGTAATATCGTTTGCGATTGCATACGGCAACCCGATTTCCGTCAATTCTGATGCGTCATTTATACGATACAGGTCAAAGTGCGATATGCCATCATAATTTTGCACAATGGTAAACGTCGGACTGGGGACAACAGTATCATCACCACGCAATGTTTGAATTATTGTGCGTGCAATCTCGCTCTTGCCCATACCCAGGTCGCCGTGCAACGCCACGCACACCGGCGCACGCAAGGTTTTCGCAAATTCCAGCGCCCAGGCACGGGTTTGTTCAACACTGTCCAGTAAATATTCCTTCATCTATCTTACTCCACCAATAACAAGTCATCTTCCAGTTTATGAATTTCGTCACGCAATGCGGCCGCATCTTCAAATTCCAGGTTTTCTGCCGCCGTGCGCATTTTCTTGGTCAAATCTTTTATCTGTTTGCGTATGCTGTCAGCGTCCATAACCCCACCAGATTTATCATACACAAAACGACGGGTCTTGTCTGTTTTTTCTGTTTTTTCGCCAACCTGGGCAAATATAGCCTTGGACACAGTTGTCGGCGTAATTCCGTGTGCGGCGTTGTATGCCATCTGTTTTTCGCGACGACGCGCCGTTTCGGTCAATGCCGCGTTCATAGAATCTGTTATTTTATCCGCATACAGAATCACGCGTCCATTTGCATTACGCGCCGCGCGCCCGATTGTCTGAATCAGCGACCGCGTTGAACGCAAGAATCCCTCTTTATCCGCGTCCATAATTGCAACCAGTTCACATTCTGGCACGTCCAGCCCTTCGCGCAACAGATTGATTCCAACCAGCACATCATATTTTCCCAAACGCAAATCACGCAACAATTCAATACGTTCCAGCGTTTCAATATCACTGTGCAGATATTTTGCGCGCACGCCATTTTCGTTCAGGTAATCAGTCAACTGTTCCGCCATTTTCTTGGTCAACGTTGTCACTAATACGCGCCCAGTGGTGTGTTTAATTTGTTCCAATAAATCATCAACCTGGTTCGCCGTTGGGCGCACATCACAGACCGGGTCCAACAATCCTGTGGGACGAATAACCTGTTCGGCCACAATGCCACCTGATTGATTTAATTCCCATTCAGCCGGCGTCGCAGACACAAATATCGTCTGGGGGCGCAGTGCGTCCCACTCGTCAAACGTCAGTGGTCGGTTATCAATACACGCCGGCAAACGAAATCCATACTGCGACAATGTTTCTTTGCGTGCGCGGTCACCACGTGACATCGCCGAAATCTGTGGCACGGTCACGTGACTTTCATCAATAAACAGCACCGCATCACGCGGCAGGTATTCAAACAGTGTCGGCGGTGGCATACCCGGCGCACGTCCAGATAAATAACGCGAATAGTTTTCAATTCCGCGACACGTCCCGGTTGATTCCATCATTTCAACATCAAAATTCACACGTTCGCGCAAACGTTGCTCTTCCAGATACTTCATATTTTCGTGAAAGTATTTCAGGCGTTCTTCTAAATCTGTTTTAATTTGACCGATTGCCTGTAAAACACTGGGCATCGGTGTTGCATAGTGCGTATTTGGATAAACTGCAATTCTGTCCAGTTTATGTAATTTTGCACCCGTCAGTGTATCAAATTCCCAGATTTCTTCTATTTCATCGCCCCAAAACGAAAGTTTCCACGCACGGTCTTGGGAATGCGACGGAAATACGTCCAGTGTATCGCCACGCACACGAAAATTACCACGTTCAAATGCCACGTCATTGCGTTTATACTGAATATCCACCAATGCGTGCATAACATCGCCCTGGCCGATTTTATCCCCTGCGCGCAAGACCAGTTTCATACCGGCATACTGTTCTGGCGACCCCATACCATAAATTGACGACACAGACGATACAACGATAACATCGCGTTCTTCCAGCATAGCACGCGTCGCACTGTGCCGCATACGGTCCAGTTGTTCATTTATAGACGCATCTTTGTCAATGTATGTGTCGGTGGTTGGCATATATGCCTCGGGCTGGTAATAATCATAATACGACACAAAGTATTCAACGTGATTGTGCGGAAAAAACGATTTCATTTCCGTATATAATTGCGCCGCCAGGATTTTATTCGGTGCCATAATCAATGCCGGCCGCGATAATTCTGCGATAACGTTTGCCATCGTGAACGTTTTACCAGAACCCGTCACCCCCAGCAACACCTGGGAACGCCGTCCATCACGAACACCGGCCACCAATTCAGATATGGCCGCCGGCTGGTCCCCCATGGGGGCATAATTGCTTTCCAGTGAAAATATACTTTTTTTGTTCACACTATTATTCTAATCCATTATAATCAAATTACAAGGGCAGAGAGAGATGGCATTAAAACCCAGATATAAACGCAGAATTTTATGGACGGCTGTATTTATCACAACGGTCGGGGCATTGGCGTTGGTCATTGTTCCGCCGATGATAACGATAAACAGTCTGCGCCCCAAAATTGCCCAGGCGATATATCAACAAACTGGTATCAACGCCCAGATTGACGGCAATGTTCGGTTCAGTTTGCTGGGGCGCGCAACGATTGTTGCACATAATGTCAGTGTGCCAATGGGCCATATTGACGCGGTTATGTTTTCTGTGCCAATCACTGATATATTCAATCTGGACAATGCGTCATTACAGGGCCGAATTGGGATTCACGGCGCAAAACTGCACATAGACTCGTTGGTGGCACCTGATTTTAACAACGCCGTTGATATATATGATTCCGTCGTGACATTTCATAACAAGGATTATGATATTATCCGTGCGCGATTGGCCAATGGCGGTCTGACAGGGACTGTCCGGACAAATGATCACAAATACGATTTTGAATTTCTGGACGACGAATTCATAATAAAAAATCGCACTAATAATCTGGAAATCACGGGTATGTTATTTTCAGACGGAACGGCGCGCGGCCACCTGGACATTGATACCCTGGACGTAAATAAATGGTTTGAATTTTCATACCCACGTATTGATGTGCCTGTGAAACTGAGTATGAATTTCGCCTGGGACGGCGAATACGGTTTTGAATTTACGGATATAAAATCAGACCATTTTTCTGGCGATATAAAAATCCTGCCTGATGGCGCACGCGAAATCAATTTGACGGCCAATGACCTGGATTACGATTTTACATTTTTAACCAATCCATCAAATATATTTTATCGCACGACATTTAATTTAGACCTATACGGGAAATTAAAACTGGCCGGACACGAATTTCAACATCTGAAAATAAATGCGATTGGCGATAAAAAATTGGTTCAAATATCAAATATTATTGCCGACGATATGGCAATCACTGGTGGCACGATTGACGCAGATGGCGCACACAACGTTCTGGTGACAATGCCAGTGGACGGAATCCAAACAATGTGCCTGTTTTCTGGCACGCCACAAAATTGGAAATGCAGTAAATTTTCATACGGCGATATATCTGGCACAATTACCGTGGACCAGAAAAATTTTACTGCATCAATCGTTGGGGCTGGCGAAATGCCAGATGCCCAGAAATTGATTCGCGCGACGCGTCGTCTGGGAAAAAACGGGAAACTGGATTTTCAATTCAGTAATATTGCCGGCACATTTACCATAACGCCCAAGGGCGTGACAAAATCATATTCATTTGCACGCAATCAAACATTACGTTGGGCGGCACCTGATTTTAAATACTTGCCTGATTTTATGCTGGACGCGCCCGGCGATATGAAATGGTCTGATGGGGCGATGGCGTTTATTCCACGTGGCGCGAAATGGAAAATATCTATGACAGATAAAACATTTCTGCTTTCTGGCGATAATTTCAAAGACATCTTACCGAACATTGATTTGCAATCATTGAACAACGCGCCATACACGGTATCCGGCACATACAGCGGTCGCAGCATATCAAATATGCAGATAACCGTTGGCAACCAAACATTTCATGGCAGTGTCAGCGGACGCAACATAACATTACGCACCGTATTACTGAACGCCGATGCGTTTGCAAACCAGGGTTATATTGATAACTATGATGAACTGGAATTTTTAACCGCCGCGCCAATAACGTTGCCATTTGAATTACCGGTTGATATTTCTTTGACCGCAGACACACTGATTTACAACGGCAATGAATACAAGAATTTTATATACGCCCTGAAATCAAACACCCAGACGTTTTCTATCACAGACGCGTCGCGTGGAAATCTGTTGGCGACATTACGCAAAGACGCATCAAAATATGACATTGATATTCAATTAAATAAATTCGTCACAAATGGTTATTTGTTATCACGTCAAATGCCGTTAAACGTTCGCGATACAATGATTACGGCTGATATTTCTTTACAGACCAACGGCCACATCGCACACGATATATGGTATAACCTGGCCGGCGATATGGATTTATCGTTCAGTGGCGGATATATTGTTGGATTGGGCGTTGATAATTTCTATGCGTCCGCAAATAAAATAAATACATTTAATGCAGAATATGCCCTGGCAGATGCCCTGACCGATGGGGAAAGCGTTATTAAAAAAATGCGCATTGTTGGTAAATATAACAATGGCAATTTTATAACCGCACAACCGTTTACACTGCAAATGCGCCACGTTGACGCATACGGCGAATTTGATTTAGATGACGGCCGTATGACCGTTATGTTAAATATGACAATGCGCGGAACGGCACCAACACCTGCGCCTGTTCGTCTGACCATATCCCCAGACGGGACGCGAAATTATTCACTGACTGAAATTATGACAAATTTTGATTCCAGTTTTATGCGCCAGTTTATAAAAACGCACGATAAATTTTAACGATGATATTTCTGGCCCAGCACACGACGCACGTATTCGCTTGAAACCGATTGACCGTTTTTGTCGGCCCAGTATTGATACTGTCCAATCCGAACACAGTGAAAACCATCAGCCATAAATTTTATACGACGCGTTGCGCATAATAACATTTTGTTGCGACCAATTAAATCTGCGCGCCGTCCAAACAGCGCACGACGAATACGGGGGATAATCCCGTTTCCATCTGATGAATTGCGTGGCGCATACAGCACCCCACCCCGCTTTACCAATCCAGTCATATCATATTGACGATGTCGCGCACGCAAGACACGTGCCTGGTATTCTGTCAGATTTAATGTTGTTATCAGTTTATCAATATCCGCCTGCATTTTTTCACCACCACAAAAAAATTATATTCACAACACTGGGCGATTTTAATAGGTTTGATTTCATATAAAAAACAGTCCGCAAATGCGGACTGAACAAATATGTATTTTTATATTTAGTTTTTCTTGCGAACCTGGATATGGTCTTCGCGCAGTTGTTGTTCTGTGACCGGCGACGGCGACCCCATCATTAAATCCTGGCCACGTTGATTGGTTGGGAACAACACAACCTCGCGCAAATTCGGTTCACGACGCATAATCTGAACCAATCGGTCAATACCGAACGCACATCCGCCGTGCGGTGGCGCGCCGTATTGAAATGCAGTGTACATTCCGCCAAACTTTGCCTTGACGGTTTCTTCGTCGTATCCCGTAATGTCAAAACATTTAACCATAATTTCTGGGTTAAAGTTTCGCAGACCACCACTGCAAATTTCGGCACCATTTAATACCATATCAAACTGGGCCGCCTTGATTGACAATGGGTCACGCGTGTTCAATTCGTCCAATGTTGCCATCGGGAACGAGAACGGATTATGTGTAAACGCAATTCCTGTCGGTGATTCTGGGTCTGCTTCAAAGAACGGGAATTCTTCTATCCAGCACAGACGGAAATCGTTCGGGTCAATCAGTCCTAAATCATCACCCAATTTATTGCGCAGTTTCCCAGCAGCCTTGGCAGCGGTGTCAGCCGCGTCACAGACAAAGAACAATGATGCGTTATCGCCTGCGATTTCATGCAGTTTTGCGATACGGTCTGCGTCCAGTTTTTTGGCAACAGGACCTTTGGCCTCGCCTGCAAAGACGATATAACCCAGTCCGCCCAATCCCAATTCTTTGACGGCATAATCACCCAGTTTATCAAACCAACTGCGTGGTTTATCTGCGGAATTCGGTGCCGGAATCGCGCGAACAACCGCGCCGTCTTCAATCGCATTTGCAAAGATTCCAAAATCAGACCCACGGAAAATTTCCGTCACATCAGATATGATAATCGGATTGCGCAAATCTGGTTTATCCGAACCATATTTCAACATCGCTTCGTCAAATGGGATATGCGGAATATCCGGGCATACATTTGCACCTGGGACGAATTCGCGAATAATCGCCGGAATCAATTCATTGCCCACCGCCTGAATATCCGGCAGGTCAACAAACGACATTTCCATATCCAACTGGTAAAATTCCAGCAAACGGTCTGCGCGCAAATCTTCGTCGCGGAAACACGGGGCAATTTGAAAATAGCGGTCAAATCCAGAAATCTGAATCAACTGTTTAAACTGTTGCGGTGCCTGGGGCAATGCATAGAACATACCGTGATGATTACGTGACGGCACGATAAAGTCACGCGCGCCCTCTGGGCTGGACACGGTCAAAATTGGTGTCTGGAATTCAGAAAATCCCATTTCCCACATTTTGTCGCGCATAAATTTAATCATACGATTGCGGAACAAAATATTCTGGTGCAATGATTCACGACGCAAATCAATATAACGATATTTTAAACGCAAATCTTCGGACACAGTATCATCGTCGCCAAACACCTGGAACGGCAAAATATTTGCACTGGTCAACACGTCCCATTTTGTGGCCCGAATTTCAATCGCGCCGGTTGGAATTTTATCATTGACCGCAGACGCGTCACGCGCAACAACCGTGCCAGTAATTTGAATCACAGATTCTGGACGCACACGTTCCAGTGCCTCGTCCCCACCGTCAAACACGCATTGTGTAATTCCATAATTATCGCGCAGGTCAATAAACAGCAATGACCCGTGGTCACGCTTGCGATGAACCCAGCCCGACAGCACAACAGTTTGCCCGACATTGGACGAATTTAATTCGCCACACGTATGCGTTCTGTATTTAGATTTTAATGATACCATTTTGGTCCCTTTTTGTTTTATTCCCCAGGTGCCAAAATAATGATTGATTGAATTCGGCACCCAAATGATTTTCACAGGGGCGCGGAATCCGCGCGGTGCCACCCTGAATTTATAACTTGCTACATGCACACCCCCCCATTCCATGGTTGTCAGTCATATCAACACGGGTCAGGTATGTATTTCACACAATATTATAATCAAAAAATACCACCCTGCAACAATAAAAATTCCCAATAATTGGGGATTTTTATTCATTCATTTTGCTTTCCGGCAATATGTTTCCAAATATATTTGGTTCAACGGCACGCCACTTTAATTTGCTTTCTAAATCCTTGTACTTATATTTAGTTATATTGCAAAAAGCAGGTAAAATAAACAATACGTATTACGAATCTTAACCATATTTTTTGAATCAATAACCCACAAAGAATATAACAGATTGTATTGAAGTTGATTTCAAAAAACACATAGGATAGAATTATATCCATAATAAGAGTGTATTACAGCATGAAAGATATATCAAATATATTCAACTTATCACCAAATGAATTAGAAAAAAAATCTAAATCAACCAGATCATTATGGTCTGATACAGCACCACAAATTGTAGAATTTGCACAAAAACTTTCAAAATTTATTATCAAATCTGACACCCCGTATGTATTGGCTCTGGACGGTGGTTATGGAACAGGTAAAACCCATTTTTCTAGTAGATTTAGTATATTGTTAGACAAACGTCTAAGAACAATATATTTTAGCGCATGGGAACAAGATTATATGGTTGACCCATTTGTTGTATTTTCTGAAAAAATTATATGGATTGCTAGAAAGCAAGCGAATGAAACGGAAATTACAGATAAAATCTTAGAATCCTTAGCAAAAGCAACAAAAATTAGAGCCGAATTTGGCATTTGGGGATTATTCAAGGTTGAGGCAGAACTCTCCGGTGAAGACCTCATAAAAAAATTATTTCCCGAAAAACAACGTTCTGACCTATTTATTGAATTGAAAGTTTTGCTATCTAATTTTATACAAAATTTACCAAATAAAAAACTAGTTATGATTGTTGATGAATTAGATAGATGTCGTCCCGACTACGCTGTAAAAATACTAGAAACAATTAAACATTTTTTTGATATTCCTGGGCTTATTTTTATTCTTCCTATAAATTCCAAAAAATTAAACACTTATGTGAAAGGTTTTTATAATATTCCAAACGATACTTTCGCCGACGGGGAGGATTATTTACAAAAATTTATAAATGAAACTATTGACGTACCACAACTGAACTACAACAAAATTTGTGAAGACAGAATAAAACTTGCTGATTTTGGTCACCATATATCAAATATAGAAGGAAATTTTAATAGTATACAAGAATTGAAAAAATGGATCGCCGAATACGCAAAACAAGCACATCTTTCATATAGGGAAACCATCGAGATAATAAAACGTGCTAAATATTTTTGTAAAAATTATTCAGAAGAAATAAGATGCAGATTACTGGCCTACCAATTATGCAATAAATTATACAAACAAAAGAATAAAAATTCTTCTAATCCAGCTACTAGGGCTTCAACATTAAAATTCGAAAAAAATTATATGTATAAAGAGGGCTATGAAGAATCTCAAAAAGAAATACTGCTAAAAGCAGATTTATTTAATGCTCATACACGATTAGAATTTCCAGGCCACGCAACCACTTCAAACGTACAAAATATTTGTCATAACATCTCTTCGCTACAACAAAACGCATATTCTTATAAGATAATGTTTTCTACTATTGAAAAAATTAAAAACGAATTAAATAAAATAGACATAGAACATTATGTTCCTTACCAATCTTATTGGAGCACCGTAACGAAAGCTCAACTCCGTGAAAAGGTTCAATGTATACAAAATTATTTGAATCAAGCTAAGCAAAACTTATCAAATTTCCAACAAATAACAGGTTCGGATGATTCTGACGATGAAAGATTATCTAGATATGAGGAAAAAATAAAAAATCCAACATCACTATTCAAATAACTTTTTAAGTTTGCAATAACGCTTTTCATATACTAAAATCTGTACCGAATCCATGGGGACGTGGGTTCGGGGTCGTTCAAAACCCATAATTGCACGGTGTGAAAACATCGTTATCCGTTTTTGACAGCATAATGGTGTTTTTACACTGTTTTGCCTGGCCTTTTGGTCGGGTGTCTGTGGCTATATAACAGGTTCGCCGAAATCCACAGGGTCATTGCAATTATGATTTTGAAAATACCCGACCGTCATTCCCTTGGCGGTCTTTTTTTGCATCAACGGTGGTAAAAATGAAAAAAATAATATTTGTTCTTCCAACAATACTTTTGTGTTCGTGCGCAATTCATTACCCGTATACAGGTACAAAAACCATAACAGGCGAAGGCGGCTTTATAGAAAAGTATATTCCCGTTGAACATATTGGCCGTTCTATTTTTGAAAAAGAAATAGATTCTAAATACGATGGCATTTCATTTTACCGCTCGGGTCTGCCCATGGGGGCAAAATGCACATTAAAGGGATATATAGCAGAATCAAACCTTACGGACGTTGCAAAATCTGCACTTAAACAAGGGGCAAATGTAGCAACAAAATCAACTATTAAATTATCAAAGAGTTTTGATGATAACAGCGGCCAACTTGATGGAACTTGGGCCGCTGGGGATTGGTATTATTTATATGATCGGCGGTGGTATAACTGGTATTGGATCAAATTTGCCAAAGGATATAACATTTTTGAATGCAAATAATAAAAAGGAACTATCGATGTCAAAATTTAATGAAATTTTTAGTTCTATCCAAATAATTTTGATAATCGTCAAAGCACTTGGTGGATTTCCAGATACAAATTGGCTTGCGGTGTTTTTTCCAGCATACATTATGATTGGTGTAGAATATTTCAAAATGCTCAATAACAAACCAACAGTTACAAAATCTACAGACCCAAATAGTCAAAAAATAAATCTTCCTATAAAAAATAACAATGGTGATTTATTTTACCTTTTAATTAATCCTATTTTGGAAGAGCACAACTTATTACAAGATTATTCCATAGTTTTCTTTAATGAGGTATTTGGGAAACCAGAATTATTTGAATATATCGGGAATATTGACGTTGTGAGTAAATTTGCAACAGATGCCGAATATATCAAATACCTATGTGGTGAACGAAAAGAATTTTTCAATGAACTAGTTGCCAGCAAGGGCGCGACATTGAATACTATGATAGGCGTTCTCCTGGATACTCAAGCCAAAGCAATCGGACTAGTCGCAATTTGGGACACATCTAAAACAATGATGACAACAGACGGAAATTTACGCATAGAATTCACCCAGCTGCCTGTTGGTGTTATATATGATTAAGACTACTTTAATAGATTAAAAAAACGATCACTAACAAACGCAAAGTAGATGGTGCATTTCTGGTGCCCATACTTAATAAAAGTTTGGACAACTGGAACGGATTCTATAATGAAATAATCAAAACAAAGAAAGCGGCATTGCCGATATTTTACGCATTGCGAATGGAAGGTCTATGCCCGCCAAGAAAACCAAATAAGCAATCACCAGAAAAGAATAAGAATTATGGATATTAATAACTATGATTTTACAATCAACCTCAGCGCAACTTCTTGATCAGAAATCCAAGCCTCTTGGTGGTTATGATAAACAGATAATCTTGCATCTAACTCATTCATTCTTGCTGTAAATTCCATTTTTTGCATCGGACTAGTTGGAGCAACGCTTATTTTTTCGTATTCTTTTGAACACCAATTTTGAAAATCTTTTGAGTCTTGTATTTTACGACGAATCAAAAAATCATTTGTCATAGACGATGCATATTTATAAGCATCCAAAACTGTATGTTGGCCATCTCCGTCAACATCATATGGATTTTTTATCCATTTGAAAAAGTAATACAAAAATACATTCGCGGCCCAATTGCATTCCGACTCTATGCTTTGATAGCTTAAAGAAGGGTAGAAATTGCTAGCTCCTACAACACAAATCTTAGATTGGCGAGGCATATTAAATATACCTGAATAACATTGACCTAATAACAACAGGCCATCTGTCACCCCAGGTATTTGTTGCATCGTATCCAACAACTCCGATGGTTTAATTCCTTCCATTCCATCTATACTACCATGAGAAGAAACAACGCAACCCAAAAAAGCAATATCTTTAAATGTTTTTAATTTTGGTATTAATTGGTCTATATTGTATAGTTGCCCTGAAGATAATCCATTGGCTTCTAGGAATGTACTTGCACTAGGCAAACCGGTAAAATAATAAATATTATCTTCGCGATCATTTTGACGCTCTTTTATTATTCTTGCCGCATTGATAATATCAAACATAAACCTCGGTGTATCATCCCTGCCACAAACAAATACCCATTTTGTATCTTGATTTGGGTTGACACGCGACAAAATATGGACCATGACTAATCCTTTTCGAATATCACAGGATCTGTTTCATCATATTTCTTGTCGTCTGGAAGACCTATAATTGCATTCCCATTTTTGTCCAACAAATATTTATTGCCACTTAAACGCAATATATACTTAGTTCCCAATGAATCAAAACCATCTTTTTGCGCGAATAATCCCAACTGCCCGGCATTTATCATGTCCTTAATTTGTGGAGTGAGCATTGTTAAGTCTGAATTATAATTCAAAATCACTTTTTGCCTCTTTTTTATTTTTTGATGGCGATTATTGCGCATAACTACTACTTAGTAGCGCTTGTATTATATCACAATTTGAAGCCATTTTATAGTCAATTTGAACATTTGCAAGAAATAAAAAATCCCCTGTCGTGAGAAAGGGTATATTTCTTTACTACAATGTTATAATATATATTCGTCTTTTTTCAAGCCCAATCATACTTTATTTAAATTGCAATGACTGTCTTAATGTACTAAAATTATATTGAATCCATGGGGACGTGGGTTCGGGGTCGTTCAAAACCCATAATTGCACGGTGTGAAAACATCGTTATCCGTTTTTGACAGCATAATGGTGTTTTTACACTGTTTTGCCTGGCCTTTTGGTCGGGTGTCTGTGGCTATATAACAGGTTCGCCGAAATCCACAGGGTCATTGCAATTATGATTTTGAAAATACCCGACCGTCATTCCCTTGGCGGTCTTTTTATATCAAAAGGATAAATTATGATTTACAAATTATACACTGGCGGCCAACCTATATTGGCCTTATTGGAACTGATTGCGGGGATATGCATCCCGGCACTCATGTTAGGCGGAGTCATAGAATTGTTCGGACTGGCCGATACGTATGTAGGACAAGATAAAACACTAAGTCTTGTTTTTGGCGCGCTGGGTTTCTTTGCATGCATGTTCGTATATCAATACATCGCATATAATTTATTGCCAAAATTACTAAAAACAAAGGACACAAAATGAAAAAGATAATAATTGCGCTGATTATATGTATGACCGCTGTAACTGGTTATGCACGCACTATGAGCGTAGAGCAATTTGATAGAGAACACGCAGCATACCAACAAGAACTTTATAAAACCGCCCGCGAGGCTGGATATGACCCGACATCTAAAAAATCCATCGCGGAGCAATACAAAGCTAAACGATTGACCGAACAGACCATAAAACATCGTCTACAATTACAACAGGAATACGAGCGAGAATACAACCGATATATCTGGTTAGAAAAAAACAAATCAATGCTGCTGTTTGCGCTGGCAGCAATCGGTGTTTTATCCATTTTTGTGGCAAGCCGTTACAAAAAGCATAAATAGGTCAATATGGCAATATTTTAAGGCTGTCTAACGATTTTCCAAACGAGAATTCTTTAATGGTGCCCTAAGCAAGAATCGGACTTGCGACTCGTCCTTACCAAGGACGTGTTTTACCACTAGACTATTAGGGCAACTTTACCATTGCCCCGCAATTATACGGTATTGCACCTAAAAATCAAGAATAAAAAAACACACATGTCGCAGGTGAAATCCGGCGTCCCTGGTGTCACAATTACCAAAAATTAAACCCCGATACAAATCGGGGTTGAATTTTTGGTAGCGGGAGAGGGACTTGAACCCCCGACACGTGGATTATGATTCCACTGCTCTAACCAGCTGAGCTATCCCGCCAATGCGACGCATTATAACAGACTTTTTCCCGATTGCAAGAAACAAATAACGCCACCAAAGGCAAAGAAATCGTTCCTGTTGAAAAATCGTTATGTTTTTTAATAAATTCATTTGAATAATGGCTGAAAATAGTGTATCATTATGCGCATGAAAAAAATCGCATTATTTTTATCCACGTTATTATTTGCGACCAACGCTATGGCCGACCAGAACGTGTTTTTTGGCAAATATGAAAATCAAATTGCATTTCATCTTGGCCAGGGCATAGACAGTGGTTTCTTGGTTCCGCCACCTGCGCGTCCGGTGCCGTTTTATATGTTGCACATCCAGTATTCCCAGCCGACGACGTTTTTTCGCCTTCCTGCGCGCCAGTCATTAAATATCGGCCAGACGTTGGGTTTTGGTAAAAAATACGGTTGGAATTGGGAAAAATACACAATTCCAATGGTATTTATCAGCGAAGACGTTGTGTTATTCAGTGGCAAAAAATGGTATTATGCCAATGGCATTGGCGTTGGCCTGCAGGCGCAACAGAACGAACGTCTGGGGGCAAAGTTATTATTTCAATGGAAAATGATTGGCGGATATAAATTAAACGACCGCACAAACATTGAATTATTTATGCAGCATTTTTCTAATGCCAACACCGCCAAGGCCAATTATTCATACGCATTTTACGGTCTGGGCATTACGTATAATTTCTGAGAGCGCAGATAAAAAAACCACCGGCAAATGCCGGTGTTTTTTACCACTCTATCGGTGTTTTGCCATGCTGAATTAAATACTGGTTCGCGCGCGAAAAATGATGATTGCCAAAAAATCCACGATACGCCGACAGTGGTGACGGGTGCGCTGATTTCAAAATCAGATTACGCGCCGGGTCAACAAATTCCGCCTTGCGCTGGGCGGACGCGCCCCACAACATATAAACAATATTATCCCGGTGTGCAACCGCACGAATAACCGCGTCTGTAAATTGTTCCCAACCGTGGCCTGCGTGTGATGCCGCACGATGTGCCGCCACCGTCAATGTTGAATTTAACAGCAATACCCCCTGGCGCGCCCAGGCGGTTAAATCGCCGTGTGTCGCACTGGGCCGCCCCAGGTCAGATTCAATTTCACGATAAATATTTACCAGACTGGGTGGCACAGGTGTCGGTGGCAAAACCGAAAAACACAACCCGTGTGCCTGGCCCGGTTCGTGATATGGGTCTTGGCCGATAATCACAACCTTGACATCTGGCAACGGGCATAAATTAAACGCATTAAATATATTTTTTGGTTCGGGGAAAACCTGGTGTCCAGACAGATATTGCGCACGAACAAAATCCGTCAATTTGATAAAATAATCTTTGTCAAATTCGTCGGCCAATGCCGTTTTCCACGATTCTTGTATTTTTATATTCATAGTTTTATCAATCCTGTTTGCAAAGATTTCCATAACACCACATCAATATATCCACGTGGCAACCCCGTCACAGCG
This sequence comes from uncultured Rickettsiales bacterium, assembly GCA_900550565.1. GTDB lineage: Bacteria > Pseudomonadota > Alphaproteobacteria > Rs-D84 > Rs-D84 > Enterousia. Next base: position 17,759 of record URSG01000004.1, read on the forward strand.
CACAAATGGTCAAACATTTTATCGCACGCCGCGCGAACATCGCAATTTAATTTACCATTATCAACCAACGCGCACAACGCTGTGTTTCCGCTGTATCGCACCCCCAGTCGTTGAATCCAGATATCGTATTTTACAACATCTTCGCCCAGGTTTCGCGCCAAATGATTTGCGGTAATTTTTCCAATATGTGGCAACCCAGATAAAAAATTCAACCGCGAATTTGTATCAGATAATTTATAGTATTCTGAACATATTTCATCGCGCATTTCCCAAATTTTACAAATCGCCGCGATTTTATTTTTATTATGAAAAATTGAAAACAGATAATCAAAATCTGCACCACGCGCACGCAGTGCAGACATTATTTTTTCGTGAATATTCTTGGCTGTTTTTTGCGAAAAGCCACCGGCCAAGATAACATAGGCGCAATTTTCCGCAAACGCGTCCGGCGTGCAAACACGCCGCTGTGACAGATTATCGCGTATTTCATCAAACGATTGTGCATCGCTGTCCGCGCCCATCGCGCGCAATTTTTTATCCAACCCAAAGAACCATTCAGCCGTAAAAATATTGACGATGCACATATTATTAAACGTCCAAATTCGCCGACAATGCGTTATCTACGATAAAGTCACGACGCGGTTCAACAACGTCGCCCATCAGCATAGATATAACTTCGTCTGCTTGGGACGCGTCATTGATTTTAACCTGGAACAAACTGCGGTTATTTGGATCCATTGTTGTTTCCCACAACTGTTCGGCGTTCATTTCACCCAAACCTTTGTATCGTTGAATCTTTAACCCGTTTTTCGCGTATTCAAATGCCGTGTTCAACAGGTTCAATGCACCCCAAATCTTTTGCGACTTTGCCTTGACGCGCAACGTGCACGGGTGGATAAATATTTCCATCAGTTCGTTGCGACCGTCCATTCGCAACCACGCGCGAATTTCTGGCGAATTGATTTTTTCACGTGGCAAAACGTATGTTTCTGTGACGCTGCGCAATGTGCGTGTGATTGTGATACCCGACGCATCACCAGACACGTGCCAACCACGTTCAAATTCCAGTTCTTGGGCGTCCAACAGTTTTTGTGTTGTTGCAAACGCATCGGCGGTTTCATTATCAAACACCCCGTTCAATGCCAAGGCTTCAATAAACCGCAACGGCACAACGTGTCCCAATGCCTGCAATGTATTTTGCATATTCAGAATCAATGTCAGCAAACGCTTTAAGTCTGCGCCTGAAATCTGTGTCCCAGAAAACGTTTCAATGATACCATCTGTCGCCAACTGGTCCATCAGATAGTCGTCCATTTCGCGTTCGTTTTGCAGATATAATTGCTGTTTTCCACGCGTCACACCGTAAAGTGGCGGTTTTGCAACATAGATGTATCCGCGTTCAATCGCCTCGGGCATATAGCGGAAAAAGAACGTCATCAACAACGTCTGAATATGTTGTCCGTCAACATCAGCATCGGTCATAATAATAACTTTGTGATAGCGCATTTTTTCAATATCAAAATCGTCTTTGCCGATACCTGCACCCATTGTTGTAATCAATGCCCCGATTGTATCTGACCCCAACATTTTATCAAAACGCACACGTTCAACGTTCAAGATTTTACCACGCAACGGCAAAATAGCCTGGGTTTTACGGTCACGTCCCTGCTTTGCCGTACCACCAGCCGAGTCCCCCTCAACTATGAACAATTCACATTTTGCTGGGTCGCGTTCACTGCAATTTGCCAATTTGCCTGGCAGACCGCCCAATTCAGGCCCTGTTTTCTTGCGCGATAATTCACGCGCCTTGCGTGCAGCCTCGCGCGCGGTGGCGGCCTCTATAATCTTGTCTATTATCAACTTTGCAATCGCTGGATTTTCGTCCAAGAATTCATACAGCAATTCAGATACTGTATTTTCAACCAGTGGACGAACCTCGCTGGATACCAGTTTATCTTTGGTCTGGGAACCAAATTTTGGGTCTGGGATTTTCACACTGACGATACTGGTCAAGCCTTCGCGGAAATCTTCGCCCGACAGACTGATGTCTTTTTTTGTCACCTTTTCGCCAATGTATTTATTGATTGCACGTGTCAGACCCGCGCGAAAACCGGCCAGGTGCGTTCCCCCGTCACGGTTTGGAATATTATTGGTAAAGCACAACGATGTTTCTGTATATGCCGTTGTCCATTGCAGAACAATTTCAATATATGTTTCATCAATCTGTTTGATAATGTGAATTGGTTCACGATTCAGCAATTCTTTGGATTTGTCCAGATACGTTGCAAAACCCTTTAACCCATCAACCGAATGAAATTCGCGTGTCTTTTTTTCTGGGCCACGCAAATCTTCCAGAATAATTTTTACGTTTGCGTTCAGATATGACTGTTCACGCAACCAGGTTTCCATTGTGTCAAAATTAAACACAGTACCTGTAAATGTTTCTGGCGACGGCAAGAACGTGACCTCGGTCCCGTGTTCGTGATGTGTTTTGTTTTCAACAATCTTTAAATCAGACGTCGGCACACCATCGGCAAACGTCATAATTGCTTCTTTGTCGCCACGCCATACGCGCACTTCTAGCCACGTGGACAGCGCATTTACAACCGACACACCCACACCATGCAGACCGCCAGATACCTTGTACGCGCCATTGTTTTCGTTATCAAATTTACCACCTGCGTGCAGTTCGCACATAATCAGTTCCAGCGCACTACGTCCAGTTTCGTGATTTATATCAAACGGCATACCACGACCATTATCGCGAATTGTCGCCGACCCGTCTGCGTTTAATGAAACATATACTGTATCTGCATAACCGGCCATCGCCTCGTCAATAGAGTTATTGACAACTTCGTAAATCATATGATGCAGACCAGAACCGCCCTCGCCTACGTCACCGATGTACATTCCAGGGCGTTTTTTTACCGCTTCCAGTCCTTTTAAAACCTTGATTGAATCACCAGTATATTCATTATTTACAGACATATAATTTCCTTTCTTTTTTCTATGTAAAAAATAGCAATTTCTGGTATAATTATCAAGAAAAAAGGACAAAGCACAAGGAAACAACATGAAATTTAAGTTATTGTATTTTGGGGATATTCTGACAAACCCAAAAAAACGTTCGCATCACATCGCAGATATTCGTATGCAATTTCACCCACAACTGAAAAAACTGGTGGAACACCAGCCGTGGAATAATCTGACCCAGTATATGTTGCCAACCGCAACAAAAAGCCCGATTTCTACGCGTCACGTGGGCGGAATTGATTGGAATCCGATTATTACACCAAACCTGAAATTACTGGCAGAAATTGATATCCAGATGATGCACCCTGAAATTGTGGGTGTTCCGCGTCGCGATATTGATAACCGCGTAAAAACGTTGCTGGACGGCCTGCGCTGTCCCCAGAATGAACACGAGGTTGGCGAAAACACACCGCGCGATATTGGCCCAATTTACACACTGTTAGACGACGACCATTTAATAACAAAATTGTCCGTCAACACCAGCCACTTGCTGGGCACAGACCTGTTTAGCGAACACATTCCTAAAACACCTGACGCCGTATTTATACTGTTGGACGTCAACGTCCGTGTTGCCGAAGGAAACCTGGAAAACTTGCCATTTATGGTATAAAAAATCGCCCCAACGGGCGATTTTTTTTATAAACACAAACCTATTATGATAATGCGGCGGTGATTTGGTCTTGCATCTGGAACGTCCCCAGAACAACCCACGCAATAACCGCAGATACCAACAAAATACCAATACTGTTCATTACATTTGATATTGATTCCATTTTGCGCACAGATTCATCAAGATAATCATTTGCAACACGGGATAAATTTTCATCAAAACCGTTCATATCTGCATAGATTGCCAAATCGCCAATCATTTCAGAATTCGGGAAACCGCGCCCAGTATTTGCCAACGCCACGCCTAAATTATCACCATTGGCGATATAGTGCAACGTGTCGTTCAATATCGTCCGCAGATACCGATTTGAACCATCGGCCAACATACGCATTGCATCTGGGATTGTAATGCCGGCAGCAACCATGGACGACAAACTCATCAGCCAGTCAACAGACAACTGAATTTTATACACATTCCACGGTGGTAATTTATCAAAATATTTACGCAGATTTCCCGTCCAATTTGCCAAACTGGCCCAGATAATGCCACCAAGCGCGGCAAAACCAATCACAAACGCATACCAATACTGTCCGGCAAATTCAGACAACCATATCAGTGATGACGCCGCAGACTGCCACACCATTGTTGGGCCTGCAACCTCGGCCAATGGTGGCACCAGATATAAACCAACCATAATGATAATCAAAAACGTCAGTGCCAACAAAAACAACGGATATGCAACCGCAGATATCATCGCGCGCTTTATCCGTTGTGTTCCATCAACAACACGCGTAACATTTTCCAGCGCAACAACCAAATTAGATAAATTCCCAGACGTCACCAACAACGATTCTTCCAGTGGAACCCAACCACGGGTTGCGTCTGAAAAACTCATACCGCGTTCCAGATTTTTCTGAAATTCACGCATCACGATTGCAAACGGCTCGTTTGGATTGCGGCCATTTTTAGATTCCACCATTTCCAATCGCCCCAGCGCGTCCATCAACGTAAAATCATTACGCAACAGTGACGCCAACTTGCGCGCGGTGGCCATACGTTTTTCAGTATTTAATCTGAAAGCAATTTTGGCATATAATTTGTCCAGTCTGGTTGTCATACCTTAATACACCCCCGGTCTGTCCAATAATCCAACCCAGCGTTCCAATTCATCAACGCCGATAATTCCCTGCAACATCAGTGACATTGCCGCCTCTTTCAATGTGCGGCCGTCCATATCTTCCAGCCAATAACGCAATGCACCGTCGGTATTTCCAGCCAACGCCAGACGTAAAAATTCACTGTTTGTAATGATAATTTCGCCGGCCTTGATACGCCCCAGTGTTCCTGTTCCCTTGCATTCCTTGCACCCGGCACCGCGGATATAAACCTGGCGCAGTCCCAGTTCCCCAAATGCCGTCATCACACGCCCATAGGCCGGATGTTCTGGGTGGTCAATCAACCGTTCACGACAAAACGGGCAAACCTTTTTAAACAGACGCATAGAAATCAATCCACGCATCAGTGTTTCTTCTTTTAACTTGAACGCTTCTATCCCCAGGTCTAATAAACGGGTCAACGCAGACATTGCCGAATTCGCGTGCAACGTTGTCCAAACATTATGACCAGATAACGCACCACGCACCGTCAACTGGGCCGCCGCCAACGTGCGAATTTCCCCAACCATCAATGTATCTGGGTCACTGCGCAATGCCGCGGCCAGTGCCTCGGTATATCTGTCTTCGCGTTGTTCTTCGTTTGTGGTATTTACCACAGGCATCTGGTGCGCGCCAAAAATCTTTTGTTCAACCGGGTTTTCCACCGTAATCATATTTATTTCGTAATTACGTTCTTTTAACATCAGCGACATATTACGCACCAATGTCGTAGATTTACCAGAACTGGTTGGCCCCGCAACAATTACCAGTCCGGTTGGAAACGCGCGCAGACGCATCAACAAACGCTGTTCATATTCGCCAAATTCTTGTTCGGTTTTAATACCTTCGGACGGGTTATCATACAGCAATCGCATAACCACATACCGCGAACCAAACGCGATTGGATTAAACTGCATACGGATACTAAGAATTCCCATCGGCAGATATAAATCCTTGGTCCCACGCAGTGGTGTTCGTCCGTCTTTTTGCGCGGCCTGGTATTCGTTCTGGGCATAGTTCGCGTTTGACATATCAGACGACGCAAACGCCGCACGAACAAATGATTCGCCCCACCCCGAATTATATTCCAGAACAGGCTGCATACTGCCGTCAATGCGGAAATAGATTGTGGTTTGGTCACCAACCTCAATATGAATATCTGACACTTTTTGCGCAGCGGCACGTGCAACAATATCCACAAAATCTTTCTGCATTTGGTTGTCAAAATCGCGACTGACACGTACCGGCCCACCCAGGCGTGCCTCGTACGATTTATATATCGCCGACACCAAACCTAAATCAGAATAAAACGGTGTTCGCATTGGACGTGCGCGTGCGCGCAACAAATCCAAGAACGCCATCACACGCCCATCATATCGGTGCGTGCGTGAAATAATAATTTCCCCACCGGAAAAATACGCAATTAAACCCTGGGTATCTTTTGGCAGTTCCTGGGACCCCCCAGTTGCCGTCAACAAACGATTCCCATTTGAAAACAAATAATCAACAATATCCTTGGTTTCGGCATTTTCCAACCCCGACGGAACAGATGGACGTTCAGCCACTGGGATATTGTTCAAAATATCATTTTCCGTATTGTTCATATCGCGTTAAATCCATTTTTATTTTGCGTTTGTCACGTTTAACGCCTGGGTTGCCCCAGATGGTGTGACAAAAACAATTCCTTCGTCCAGTGATATAGATTTTACGGTAAATCCGTCCAGACTGCGGCCAACAGAAATCTTTTTATTCTGGCCTGTTTTTAAATCTGCGACTGTTGCCTGTAATTGATTGCCGACGCCAAACACGTTGACCAATTTGTATTTTTCAGAAATTTTAACATCTGAATCATTATCAGACGCAGACGCACCCTTGCTGGCAACGCGTGGGGCAGAACTTTCGTTTTCCAATGCCTGTTTTTCGCGTTCCAGTCTGGCGGTTTCAGCCTCTAACTTGGCCTTGGCGGCGTCCAGTTCCTGTTGCTGTTGTTCGGCGCGCCCAGACAACGTATCAATTTCCATATGCAACTTGATTTTTTCGGCCGCCAACCGGTCTAATTCCAAATCCAGTTGTGCGCGTTCTTTTTCCAGTTGCATTAAAATTTTTTCCTGTTCCAAATCAGTAATCTGTTGAAACAGCGAACCGTCAACCTGGTAATCAGACACGGCACTGGCCGACACCTGTTCCATATCAGTATCCGTAATTTCAATATCTTGGTCTAAAACCTCGGCCTGGGCACTGGCGACCGGAAACGCAAACACAGAAAACAACAAAACATACTTCATTTTATTTGACATAGATTATCACCTCATAGTTCCAGATGCGGCGCGACGCGTCCCATGCGCAACGTGTCATATATACCCCACCAAAATCGTCAAAGATTTTCATAAACTGCATCGGCGTCATTTTTGATTCTGCCGCAACTTCTATCAAGTTCACCGTTGCAACATCAACGCCATTGCTTAACGTATCGGTTGCAACATTTGTTTCAACATCTGTTGAAATTCCCTGGAACGCCGTCTGAATCGCGCGCAAGACCGTATCAATATCACGTTCATCAACCGACGCAACCGACGCAACCGTTGGCAATGTTGCGCGCACCGTCACAACATCTGCTGATTCTTCGTTAACGTATGCGGCCGGCATCAGTTCTGTGGCAACGCTGTAAAAATCCCCCAGTGTTCCAAAACTGCGCTTAAACCGTGCCGACGCGTGGGTTTCGCCACATTCGGCCGACACCTGGTTCCAGCCAGGAATTGGTTGCATTACAAAGCCGATTGCCTGATAGCATACCTGGGCCCGACGTGTCACATCTGGCAATTCGTCGTATGGCATAACAATCGGGGCCGGTGCTGTTTTTTTCTCTATATCAAACGCAGCGTCCAGTTCTTTGTTTTTTTCTGCGATTTGGCGTTTATATTCGGCCGCCAATTCTGGGTTTATTTTTGCAACCTGGGGCGGTGTCATCATTTGGCGAATTGGTTCGCGGAAAAATGATAACAAGAAAAACACAAACACAGCCAACAAAACAACCGACAATAAAACGCGTCTGAACCGACTGATTGGGCGCAACGTCGCACGCGCACCACCCGAAATTAAATCTGATAAGTTTCGTTCAATCGCACGTGGCATACCCCACGCAGACGGCGCAAACAACGCACCCCAATCAGGAATTTCTGATAAACGAAAATATTCTGCACGCGCCGCATCCTGGGAATCAAACAATTTATCTTGCAGAATTATGCTATTACGCACCGCAACCAGGTAAAAACCATTTTCTGTATCAAACACCCCCAGAAAAGAATTATATTCGGTCAGCGCGTCCATAACCTCGGCCGCGGCAGATGGCATACCAATACGATGTCCTGCACGACGTGCGCCCAATCCAATCAGTGTGCGATATTCTGTGAACAGATTCAATTTTCTGTTCATACCACGCGCCAATGCGCGCGCATACGCACGCGGTGCCACGCCGACCATGGCAGGTTGCCAAAACAGACCGACGGCATATTTTTTGCGCTTGATATTTATTACTTTGTCTGGCAATTTCTCTCTCTGGTTTAATATCACGACAATTATAACACAAAACGCGCGCATAACGCAAACACAGAATTAAAAACGCCGGCCAAAAAATTGGCCGAGCGCAATTATATTTTTGTATGTTTTTTAATAAATATTACTGGCAATTACCATACATATTTTCACACTGGACAACGACCGCTGTTTCTGTTGTTGTGTTTGTTGCCTGGTTTGATGTTCGCACAGTGCGTGGATGCGGACAATCATAAACATTTGCCGTTAAAATAAACGCGCGTTCTGGGCCAAAAATAACCCACTCGTTTGGACGGGTGCGTTGGCTGGTAATCCAATATGCATTACCACCGCGTGCCTGGTCAACGATGCGGTTTTCCAGGTATCTGCGCGCATCATCAGAATCATAAACAGATGCCTCGGTTTCTATTTTATACAGATATGTGCAACCCATTGGTTCGCCGTTGAGTTGTGTTAAAAACTCGCTGCCATTTTCGTTTTTTATCAAATTGTTGCACGCGGCCAATGCCAGAACAGCAAACACAGAAAAAATTTTTTTCATATTATAAATCCCCTTATTTACTTTGAACTATATCATAATTTTCTGGGTCACAGAATAATTTTTTCAGCACCAGGTTATTCAGCGCATGACTGCCCTTGTATGATTCCAGGTCACCAATTACAAATCCACCCGATGTGAACATATCCCCAATGGCGTCTATAATCTTGTGGCGAACAAATTCATCTGGCCAAATCACAGGATTCAATGTCCCGTCGCCGGCGTCATTTAATGCGATAACATTTTTCTCGCTGGCACCACGCGCCATACCGTGCGCCTTCAGGTATTCCCATTCAGAATATTTTCCAAACGTGCGTGCGCGTGCAATATTTTTAACGAAATCGTTCACAGATTTTTTTGTGCCATTAAAACTGTATGAAAATGTTTGGCGACCGATAACCCGTTCTGGATATACCAGTGTTGCAACAATGTTTAATGACGTGCCGTCGTTTGGTGATAATTTAACAAAACCGTCTGTCTTGCGCCCAGCGATTTTATTCATAACCCACAATTTAAACCGAACAATCGCCGGCAAAGTGCGTAATACTTCGCGTGCATAAACAGTCACAGGCCGACGCACAACGATTTTTTTCATCTGGGATTTACCGTCTGTATTACCGATAAATTTCGCCAAAAATTCCGACGCACTGCCGTCCAAGATTGGTGTTTCTGGGCCATCAATATCAATTATTGCACTGTCAATTCCGGCCAAGAACAATGCCGCCATCAAATGTTCTATGGTCTGAACGTGTGCGCCATCTGTGCGCCCGATTGTGGTATTGCGCATTTTTGTTTCGCCGACATTTTCTGCCAACGCCGGAATCAATTCAGACCCCGGGATATCCGTTCTGTGGAAAAAAATTCCCGGTTTTCCAGACGGCTTTACAACCATATTTACCGGCAATCCAGAATGAATTCCGACACCAGTAATTTTAATTTTTTTTGCCAGCGTTGACATCTTTCAGTTTCTCCTTTAACCAATCAAAAAATCCGTTTTCTATTGTTGTATCCAGGCGCGCATATTTGATTTTATTACGCGCATATTCCGGCAATCTGACCCAGTCTTTTTCAGTGGTCAACAACACCGCTTTTTTCTTTTCTGCCAACATAAACAGTTTTTCAATATCTTCGTCTGTGTATTGCCAGTGGTCTGGAAAACTGCGGCGCGCAACAACCGATTTCCCCAGCGCACGAAAGAATTTTTTTGGATACCCAATTCCTGCAAACGCAACTATGCGTTGTGTATCGTCGTATGGCGACATAGTTGTATTTGTCGCATAAAATACCGGCACATTATCAGGCAATTTAAACTTCTTTTTTGCGCGGTTATTTTTTATAACAACGATTGCGTCGGCCTTGGTTGCGGCACGACGTGGCTCGCGCAGGGGGCCGGCTGGTAATAAAAATCCGTTTCCATACCCCAACGCTTCGTCAAAAACCAATATAGAAATATCTTTGTTTATACGCGGATTTTGAAAACCGTCGTCCATAACAATAGGACTGTTTTCATCGGTCTGGCGATTTAACAGTTTTATGGCCGCCATACGATTACCTGTGTGTACCTGTAATCCGGCGCGCGTCAACATTATCGCTTCGTCCCCGGCGTTTCCAGTATGCGCACTTTTTTTATATCCACGCATAACAATCGGCGCACCAATCATATTTGCAACTGCGCGTACAATCGGTGTTTTACCAACGCCACCGGCCAATATATTACCAATGCATATCACAGGCCGACGTGATTCATACGACTTGATGCCGCGAACAAAATATACCATACGTGACGCACCGTAATATACCCACGACACAGGCACCAACAAACATGCGATTGGCGTTTTATGCATAAACCACCACGGTGTTTTCATTTTATTTTCCCTGTTTTTTATTTTTCTGTTCTGCGCGTTGTGCGCGACGCATTTTTTTAAACGAACTGGATTTTAAATCCTGTTCAACCTGCATCAGGTTAAATTTCTTGTCCAGTTCCCGAACCTGGTCCACCATTATATTTTCCAGGCTATGGCGCAGATTTTCAAAATCATCACGTGAAATCTTGGAATCAACGAATATAGGTTCCCCTACTTTACACACAATCCGTGAAAAAGGTAATGCGACCAAATACCTGTCCCAGCGGTCTTGGAACCACGAACGCGACGCAGAAAAACATACCGGGATAATCGGCGCGCCGGTCATTTTTGCAAAATATAATGCCCCATCTTGGACACGTAATGACGGCCCACCGGGTCCGTCGGGCGAAATACACAAACCGTGATCACCCAAACGCAACATACGCACCCCCTGGCGCAGAACAGAAATTCCACCATCAGATGTGCTGCCATAAATTGGTTTTAATCCGAACAGACGCTGCAATTTTGCCATCATACGTCCATCACTGTGACGTGACGCAACCGCGTATGCCCGCATACCACCCATACAAATAATCGGCGATAACATCATACTGCGCCCGTGCCAGAACACAAAAATCGCCGGCTTTCTGCGGTATTTTTTAAATGTTTTATAGTTTATAATTTTAACCCGTGATGTAAAGTACACAAACCAAATTGATACTGCCATAAAAATTGCGACAATCCATTGAATAATCGGCAAATGCAGCACTGGTTCCCAGAACCCTTTCCACGCTTTTCTAAATTTTTCGTTCATCTTCGGCCTTGTTATTTAATATGGCCAGATTCTAGCAACAAAAAAAACATATTTCAAGACAGCAATAGGAATAAAGCCCAAATACCAGTCCCAGCCCGATAAATATGGTAAAAACCGCATAAAAATCCGCAAAAATTGAAAAAATTCATTGACAGTAAACAATATTGTTGTATAATCCCAGACGTTTATCGCGGAGTAGAGCAGCCCGGTAGCTCGTCAGGCTCATAACCTGAAGGTCTGTGGTTCAAATCCACACTCCGCAACCAAGATTTACAAAACCGTCCACATGGGCGGTTTTTTGTTAGAATCCTAATATCCATAAAAAGTTCAAAAGTTGAAATTAAAAAAGTGGCGATTTTTCGCCACTTTTTGATTACTATATTTATTTAAACAACTTTTTATGATTATGCCATATAACTATAAACAGATTTATAAAAAATAACCATATTGCAACATTATTATTCAAGAAAATCATATTAAAATAAGGAAATGATATTCCCATATTATTTATCAAAAAAGGAACCAAACCTATAACTTCTGTCATACTAAAAAAAGCACTAACAAGAAGTACTGTTTTGTCAGAATTACAAAGTTTAGCAATAAAAAATGGCAAAAATAAAACAAAAATCACACCAATAATTATAAATGTTAAATCCATTTCAAAATCTCCTTTATATTCACAACTGATGGTACCATACATTGTGATTTTATGCAAATTTTTTAGACCTGAATTTCATTTTAATTGAACTGTATTTTGTTAATAAAAATAAAAAACACACCACAATGGTGTGTTTTTTTAGTGATGAAAAAACGTAAAATTATTTACAACCAACAAAAGCCCAAACTTCATCAGATGGTTGTGCAATTTTTACACGAACAGCCGTCTGGTCTGCGTCACACATTTCGGCATCAATAAACGCAACCTCTATATAATCATGTTCTGTATCGTTTAAAACCATATTAAATACATTTTCGTCACTATCAAAATTATACCGGAACATACCATTAGGTTTATTTTGTTTTATATCAATAACCCACTGAATATCAGACGGACATTGATATATCGTATGATTACTGTCTGTTTCTAATACAGTACAACCATCAAAAATACGTGGAATATCATACTTTGCAACGTCTGCTGTTTCTGCCAAGGATACAAGCGGAAACAAAGACGCGATTATAGAAATTGTATATTTTTTCATATTTTTCCCCTCTTTTTATTAAAAAATTAAACCACCAACAAGATTGGTGGTCGGGGAGTTGGTGTCAGCAAACAAATGCTCCGTCCCTTTCGGTAAACGGCTCCCCAACCATAAAAGCCAGGGATGATAACGATGCAAAAAGCACCGAAAACATCAGATTACGATGCTTTTGCACCGTGTTTGCGGGCCACCACAGCCCCGAAACCCAAATCTCTTTGGATTCACGTTTTATTATAATATTAAATCAATAAAATTTCAATATTTTGAAAATAAAACTTATTTTCTATAAAAAGCATTTTTTTAGTGTTTCGCCGGTATCATTTTGGTCAACGCGTTTGTTGCGGATTTCTTCGGCGGCCTTTATTTTTTGTTTTACTAAAATTAAATCTGGGTGCGCTTGTAATTCTGTGTTTAGTTCATCAACCGCCGCTGATATATCAGACTGTTTTCTGACAAAAATTGGTGTAATAGAATCGGCAGCGTTATAAACAGAACGCTGTAATTCCGATTTAAAATCATCAATCACAGATAAATACGCACGAATATGACCGTCTTCGTGTGACAAAATCGCGTTGTATGAACACGATTCCGGCACATGGCGCATATCTATCTGAACCAGAAAATTAGTGTATCCAACCGATGCAGTGACTGATTTTATTGCGATGCAAAAACCATCTTCTATTGATGTAATATCGGCAACAATATCATAATTATCTGACAGTGTTGCAATCACATTTCCGTGTAATAAATCCATTGGTTCCAGTGGTTGAACAACCTCTTTGGTCCAGGACGGACTGTCAATATAAACCGCTGGATTTAATTTATACGGCAAACAATCGTCGGCCCACCCAGGTGTTGCCATCACAGATAAAATTAAAATTGCAACTTTGCGGAAATACATATCATTATAAATCCCCGGCACCCTGCTTTTTCAGGTATTCTGATACAAAACTGTTTCCGTATTGTTTATATAATTCTTCGGCCAATAATACAGATGAACGTCCCGATTCAAACAAACGCAACATATTCCCCAGGCCACCTAATTCTGTGTTTAAAATCACAGATTCGCCCGTCACCGGACGCGACAATAACAACGCGCGTTTCAGATTTGGATATGCCTTGCCCTGGATAAATGCCATTTCCAATGGATTTAAATTCCAATGCGCATAATCTGATGCATCGGCGGCCGGATTACGGAAAAACAGCACCGTCTGGGCCTGGCCACGAACAACGTCACCAATCCCCAATTTATCCAAAACATTTGCACGCTGGAACGAAACCATATATGCCTGGCGGTTTTTACGTCCCTCTTGCAGGCCAACAATGAAATTATCACGGAACATTTTGTTTTCCAACATTGGCGCAGTTTCGTCAATCATAATCAACGACGGATTTCCACCAGATACCGTGATGTTATTTATTCGGTGCAATATATACGAAATAACCGCGGGCGACAATGTTTCATCTTGCAAAATTTCGGTAAAGTCAAACGTGGTCAATCGTGATTGCAAATCCAACGTATCAGATGTTTCATTGAAAATATCGCCATACTGCAATGGATCAACCCACTTTTTCAACGCCGGTCGCATATTCCCAGTTGATGAAAAACAACTTTCCCATAAATTTTTTAACACCCTGTCTTTTTCCGGCAGATAATCAAAATTCACAGATACTGCGCGCGCAATTTCATCGGCAGAATTAGCGTCTGATTGTCCAGTTATAATTGAAAACCAGCGACGTAAAAACGCGCGATTTGCCGCATTATCCGGCATTTTCAGCGGATTCAAATGCGTCAAGAACGAATTGTTTACAGCATTTTTTTCCTTGCCCTGCATAGTGATATATTTACCACCAACCGACAGTGTAAATATTTCTGCACCTTTGTTGCGGTCAAAGAAAAATGCCTTTAATTTCGGGTGACGCAATGATTGCGCAATCAAGAAACTGAACAATGTTGTTTTACCGCCACCGGTTGGCCCAATCGTCAGGGTATGCGCCACCGCGGCCGGTTTATCGGATACATGAAATTGAAATTGATATGGCGTTCCCTGGGCGGTTGGAAAAACAACCAATGGCCCCGGACCCCAGTCTGAGTTTGCAACACCACGTGGCTGGGTTGACATAGGAATACTGATTGCGGCCGTACGCGACAACATCTTGAACGTGCGCGGAAATACATCAAATCCTGGGATTTGTGAAAACCACGAAACACGCGCGGCATACGTTTCACAAATCGGCGATACACCAAAAGATGCCGCGATTTTCTTGAACTCGTCAACATAGTAATTTAATTCTTCGGGTGTTTTACCAAACAATATAAACAGTGGGTAATAATTCACCAAACTTTGATTACCAGAAATGTTTTCGTCCATCGCACGATTTGCCGCCGAAATCTGTTCTGTTGTTGATACATCGTTTTCTTCGGCCGACGATTGACGTTGACGCATTGCAACCTCTATATCTGCGGCACCCATAATACGAAATGCGTTCATACAAATCATTTCTGTCTGAATCGTGGATACAGTATCAAAAAATTCTTCGTCCAGATAATCTGGCGATGCACGAAATGATATCATTGTTGCAAATGATTGTGTGCCACCACTGACATATCGCACCAACCCATCGCGCATAAATTCAACATCGTCAACCGTTGTTAAATCTGCAATTCGTCCATCACAAACAATCGGCGACGGTTTTGTTATTGGCGATAAAATCCGACCAAAGAATCGCGCCATATTATCACGATCTGCGTGACGCAATAATTTCGGACGATATGCCGCCAATATAGATTCCAGATAATTACCATATTGATTTAATTTATCCCGTGCGCCCGTCCCAGATACAGACAAAACAATATAATAATTATTCAAAAATATGCGCAGTCCCTGGGCCTGCCATTTATTGTATATTTTTTGCAACACAGGCTGGTCAAAATCATAATTTGTATTTTCATCGGCGGCATCACGCGTCATAAAAAAACGCATTACAACATTTGGATCGCGAATCTGGTTAAATAATTGCGCACGCAAATCCAAAAATTTTTCACGTGTCAAACTATCTTGCATACTGGTTTGAACACCTGCGACGCGATACACACGCAACAAAGAACCATCTGATAATTCCAGTGAATCATCACTGTAAACAGTCTGAAATGGGATATACCGCGAATAACGTTTATATCCAAACTGGGGAAAAATGCGACGCGTCAACGCAGGCATATACATCATCAGTGCAACAAATATTAAAATAACCGCCATAACCATTATCATAGTTGTGACTGGAAATCCGCTGCCTGCAAAATATTTAAAAACATCTGTCATTTTTTATGCCGCCAGTTTATTTGGTATTTTCTTTTTGAAAAGTTGTATTTGTGCCGCCAATATTTGTCCCAACTGGGGGTCACGTTTTGAAAACGCGGCCAAAATCGCATGTGTCACACACAGAACTAATAAAAACCACATTGGGCTGACCGGGTCATTACCATTAGTTATTATCAATGATAAAACAAAAATACCAATAAAAACAATGAACAACACGGCGAAATTTATCACCGCCAATGTATATGGCACGTAAAATATACGTGCAGGATTTGCCAATGCTTTCAGTACTTGTTGTTTCATTTGGATTCTTATTCTCTGCTCTCTTGCCTGAATTATAACAATTTCAACAGTTTTCAACAAGTATAAAAAGTAAATTACTAAAATTGTTGAAATTGTGGAAAATTACTATTTTTTCAACATGTTTATATCTGTGTCTGCGAATTCAACAGAACACACAAAAATACCGAAAAACCTGGTTTTTTATGTTGAAAACTTGTTTAAAAAAAGTTTAAAAATATTATCAACAATTTAAACAGGGCCTATTACAACAACAAATATATTTATACAGATGATTTTTAATCAGATTGTTTAAAACCAACAAAAATAACAAGCAATACAATAATTATTTGATTTTTTACAAAAAACGTTTATAATCACCACGCAATAAAGGATTTAGATATGAAATTTTTAAGTTCGTTAAAGGCTTGGAAGAAACGCGGCAATATTAAACAAATTCGCCGTGGTAAACAGGTTATTCTGATTGACCCAACCAATCCTAAGTTAAAGGCCAAACAGGGCTTCAAGAAAAAATAAGTCCTGGGCGTCGTTTGACGCTATGGTTATTTTATGTCCGACAAGCATACGTTTGCCGGGCGTTTTTTTGTATATTGATTATATTATAAATCGTTCATAAACGCTTCGCGTAATGTGGTGTCCACTTCGGCCCCAGACAGTCCAGATGAACGTAAATATTCAATTTGAAATCCAGTTGGTTGATATATTGACGCACTGTGGTCGGCCGATTTTGGCACAGATGAAATTCGTTGTGCCGGCATAAATTCGATTCGTGCGGTTTTATCTGCCAATGCTGAAAAAGAAATATCAGAAACAGTATCCTGGGTATTTTTTTCAATAATCGCAGTACCTGATAATTTTGATTTAGTGTTTTTGCCGGCAACTAATTTTGTCTTTACACATATTGTTGTATTTGATTCCAGATGTTCGGCGATAATATTGTATGTTAAATCGTTATTATTTTCCAATAACGCGCCACCACGAATTTCAGAATTTTTCCCGGTGTTTTTGATAAAAATGTCAAAAAAGGCCGGGAAATTATTTTTTACACGCACAGATAAAATCACCGGTTGATTTGATACAGACACATCAATATCCAGCCGGCATTTACCGGTAATTTCGCCAACATATATGATATGAATTGGTAATTTGTATTTTTTATCAATTTTCGTATTGGCCAGTGTTGATAATTCTGGGCAAAACACGCCATCGCGGTAAACAATCGTTTCCGCAGGCACGGTTTTTATATTGAATTCGTTCCACATGTATGACATATTAAACGCATTATAAAGGATTTAGTTATGGGATTCAATTGTGGAATTGTTGGGTTGCCAAATGTTGGTAAATCAACGTTGTTTAATGCATTGACACAATCTGCGGCGGCCGACGCGCAAAATTATCCATTTTGCACCATTGAACCGAATACCGGGCGTGTTGTTGTCCCAGACCAGACATTATTAAATCTGGCGGCGGTTGATAACAGTGCGAAAATCATACCAACACAACTGGAAATTGTTGATATTGCCGGCCTGGTTCGTGGCGCATCAAATGGCGAAGGACTTGGAAATAAATTCTTGGGCAATATTTTATCAACTGATGCGATAATTCACGTTGTTCGTTGCTTTGAAAATGATGATATTGTGCACGTCAACGGCCATATAGATCCACTGGACGATATTGATACGATTGAAACAGAATTGATGTTGGCCGATATGGAAAGTATGGATAAACAGATTAAAAACCTGGAAAAAAAGGCGCATGGTCTGGATAAAAATGCAATAAAATTATTGGCTGATGCAAAGGTTATTCGTGACGGTTTGGCGGCTGGAACACCTGCGCGCAAATCAGGCACAGATGCATCGCCGTTTAATTTATTGACGGCAAAACCGGTTATTTATGTATGTAATGTTGACGAAGCATCTGCGGCAACTGGTAATAAATATTCTGACGCAGTCCGGGCAAAATATGGCGACAATGCGCCTGTTTTGGTTATTTCATCAAAAATTGAAATGGAAATTTCACAAATCATAGACCCAGATGAACGTAAAATGTTCTTGGACGACCTGGGGTTGTCGCAATCTGGTCTGGACCAGGTGATAAAGACAGGATATGAAACATTGGGTCTGCAAACATTTTATACCGTTGGCCCAAAAGAAGCGCACGCCTGGACAATTACGCGTGGTATGACCGCGCCCCAGGCCGCCGGTAAAATTCATACTGATTTTGAACGTGGTTTTATTCGTGCAGAAATTATTTCGCCGGCTGATTATATTGAATACGGTGGCGAAGTTGCCGTCAAAGAAGCCGGTAAAATGCGTCTGGTTGGCAAAGAATATATTATGCAAGAAGGTGATATTTGCCACTTTTTATTTAATAACTAAAAATATAAAAAAACACCGGTAAATACCGGTGTTTTTTTTTACCTATTTATCACGTATTTTTGCATTACATTTTGATTCAACATTTTTAATAACTGCATTTTGCAATGCCATTAAATCTGAATCAGACATATTATCAGTTGGCAAAATAGTAATTGAAAACGCGATTGATTTATTACCATCTGGCATAGTAAATGCGTCAAACACGGTCACATCACTGATACGTTTATCTGTGCCTGATGCCGCCGAAACGATTTTTTCGGCTGGCATAGAACAATCAACGATAAATGCAAAGTCGCGTGTGATTGGTTGAAATTCTGATATTTTCCCCTCGTGCGGTTTGCGTGCCATCGGCAGATTATCAACATTATCAACAATCGCAATCATTACATTTGTTTTGATTTTCATCGCACGTGCAATAATTGGGGATAATTCACCAAATTCAGCAATTTTCTTTTTGCCTTGGAAAATCGCGCCATAGCGGAACGGGTGCGCCCAACGTGGTGCGTTATCGGTTGATACTGTGAATTTTTGGCCGTGCATCAGTGCGATTAAATCCGCCTTGACATCATATATGTCATACGCGCGATTGCGGCCCGACCAATGCCGTGGTGCATTTACACCTGTGCGGACAATGCAAATCTGGGTATGTTGCGCGCCGGGGGTATCGCCATCAAACACAGTCCCCAGTTCAAACATCGCCAGGTTTGGAAAGCCACGTTTTTCATTGTTTGCGACAAATTGTAATATATTTCCCAACAATGAATTTCGCACAGTATCCATATCTGTAATAATTGGATTTGCAACCATAATATGTGGCGCATCAGATATGATTTTTTCAATCTTGGAATTACCGAAACCAAATGATTTACATTCATATAAACCACGTGCCGCCAATTCAGATTTTGTTTTGAAATAGTAATCTGTATGTGCCACTGCGTCAGCCGGGTTATGTTGCGCCACCGTGGCCAATTTATCATAACCATATATACGCAGTAATTCTGAAACCAGATTTTCAGGCAATACAACATCAACACGCGCCGTGCGTGGTGTGACAATCCATTTATCACCATTTATCGATACATTAAATCCTAATTTTTCAAATATATCACGTTGTTCATCGGCCGATATATCAATACCTGTTTTTTTCAAGAATAAACCAGGGGTGTATTCCAGATTATTTTGCACGTCTGGTATTTTTCCAGCCATACCAACACCGGTAATTTTGCCACCACATACGTCTGTGATTATTTTTGCCGCACGTGCCAACGCAATACATGTGATTGTTGGGTCAATTCCGCGTTCATAGCGATATGACGCATCGGTTGATGTGCCGATACGCTTTGCGGATTTACGCACAGATACCGGATTAAAATATGCACTTTCCAGAATAATATTTTTTGTTTTATCAGTTGTCGCCGCACGTGCGCCACCAATAACCCCGGCCAGTGCTAAAATTCCCATATCATCAGAAATAACCATATCATTTTCTGATAATTCGTGTTCTTTACCAAACAAGTCTGTGAATTTTTCGCCGTTTTGTGCCATACGCACAACAATATCACCGTGAATTTCATCTGCGTCAAAACAATGCATTGGCTGCGCCATATCATAACAAACATAGTTTGTTGCATCAATCGCAGCATTTTTCGGATTTATACCAATTCCAGACAACCGCGACGCAATGGTTTTATTGCTGGGGACAACGTTTATATTATTTATTTCACAAAACTGATACACAGGGCATTTATCTGTTTTAATAACAACATTGCGTGATGTTTTTTTTGCCGGTAATGTTTCGTCGTTTGGTTTGATGTATTCACCAACCCCAGCCGCCGCCAGGTCACGCGCAATACCGCGCACCGCCAGATAGTCTGGACGATTTGGTGTAATACCTGCGTCAAAAACAATCGGTGTATCCATCACAGGTGTGCCAATCACAGTATCGTTTGGTAATTCAATAATTCCACTGTTGTCATTATTGATACCCAGTTCTGCGCCACTGCACATCATACCATTTGACATAACGCCACGTAATTTACCAGACGAAATTTCGTGACCCTGGATAACACAGCCCGGCAATGCCAGCGCAGAAATCAATCCAACACGTGCATTTGGCGCGCCACATACAACCTGGCGCAATGTGCCAGTGCCATCATCAACCTGTAATATATGCAGGTGGTCACTGTTTTCCATCGCGTCACATTTAATAATTTTTGCCGCGATTGGCGCAACAGGAACGATTAAATCTTCTATTTCCAGTCCAATACGTGTCAGTGTATCTGATATTTCCTGTGGTGTTGCACTGGTGTTCAAATATTCTTTTAACCAATCAAATGTCCATTTCATAATTGTGCCCCTTGTGATTAAATATCAGCGTTTTCTAGCCAACGAATATCGCCATCATAAAATTGGCGGATATCATTCAGACCGTATTTCAGCATTGCCAATCGGTCCCAACCAAACCCAAACGCAAAACCCTGGTATTCATCTGGGTTTACACCGCAATTTCGTAATACATTTGGGTGAACCATACCGGCACCCATAATTTCCAACCACTTTTTCCCCTGCCACAGCATATCAATTTCAATACTGGGTTCTGTAAATGGGAAATAAGACGGACGAATACGCAATTTTACGTCATCAATTTCAAAGAATTTTTGCAAAAACGCCTTTATATCGCCAATCAGGTCACGCATAGTTATATTTTTATCAATATATAAACCTTCTATTTGATGGAACATCGGTGCATGTGTTGCGTCCATTTCCTTGCGATATGTTGCGCCAATACCAAATATTTTAATTGGCACGCCCATTTTTTCCATACTGCGAATTTGAATCGCAGATGTCTGGGTTCGTAATACATTTTTGTTTTCCAGGAAAAAAGTATCCTGCATATCGCGTGCCGGGTGATATTCCGGGGTATTTAATGCGGTAAAGTTGTGCCAGTCATCTTCAATTTCGGGTCCGGTTTGCATTGTATAACCAAATGATTCCAGAATTTGCGAAACATCGGCCAACGCACGCGTCTGTGGATGCAGTCCACCACGGGATTCAGGCATTGGATTTAATGTCGCGTCCAATTTTTGTGACGCCAGTTTTTCCATTAAAACCGCCTCTTCTATTTGTGACTGGCGAATTTTGAACGCCGCACGCAGTTCTGAATTTTCAGTATTTAATGCTGCGCGTGCATCATTATCCAGGTCTTTCATTTGGCGCAGACGCAACGTCATCGTTCCGTTTTTACCAAATGTCGCGGCATATAATGCCTGTAATTCATCAAGTGTTTTAATATTTTTTATCTGTTCCAGCATATTTATCTACCTTCTAAAAAATAAAAGCCGTATATCTACGGCTTTTATTATGACAAAACAACTACCTGCCGCCAAGGGTTATTTGGATTCGGCACCAATAAATCGTTTTGCAACTTCTACCAATTTGGCAAAGTTTTCGTCCCCAGCATAAGCCATTTCTGCCAAGACCTTGCGATCCAGGGCAACGCCAGCCTTTTTCAGGCCGTTCATAAACTGGCTGTATGTCAAGCCATTGCTGCGAACAGCGGCATTGATACGGACAATCCACAGACCGCGGAATTCACGCTTTTTAACGCGACGGTCACGGTATGCATACTGACCCGCCTTTTCTGTTTTTTCACGGGCGGCACGGTATGTTGTGCTGTGGCGACCCAGGTACCCTTTGGCACGGGCCAAGATTTTATTGTGTTTTTGTTTTACGGTTGTTCCGCGTTTTACTCTTGCCATCTTAATACCCCCTTACTTATTTCAAACCATACGGGGCCAAGATTTTCGCCTGACCTGTCATGTTATCGTTCAGATACTGTGGTTTAGAACCTGCGTTGTTTGCACGTGCAGATTTATGACGTAACAGTTTCTTGTGGGCATTACGGGCAACACGGATTTTACCAGTTGCAGTCATTGATGCGCGCTTTTTCAAGTACGACTTTGTTTTCAGTTTTGGCATTTTTTCACCTTTTTTTAGTATCCTGATGGCAATGCCTGCCATTTCGGATTTGTTTTACTGCCGTCTAATTGTGGCATAATTAAAGGAAAAATCAAGTTTTTATTGAATATCTGATTTTAAGCGTTTAAACTGGTGACCGATGAATCAAAATAAATTATCTTCGCGGGTGCAAACATTGATTAAATCGGCTGTCGCGGCCGCGGCATTACCGGTAATCTTTATTTATATAATGATTGCAAAGCCTGATTACAGAATTATGAACGCAATGGGTCATATCGTTGTGCCTGTGGCGCACGCGGTCGGTGATGCAATTACGTGGCCTGTGCGTGCCACAGGAAACCTGGTTTCAAATATCCACGAATTGGCAAATCTGCGCACAGAAAACGAAGAATTACGCGTTCGCTTGGACGAAGCGTTGGCAAATAAAAACGCCTGTGATGTTGCGATTGCTGAAAATCAAAAACTGTCACGTGAACTGGATATTGTAAATTCGCAACCGTACAAGACGATATTGGCGGATATTATGCACGATACATCGGCGTTCCATCACAGCACGTTTTTGTTAAACAGGGGTACGCGTGACGGAATTGAACCTGGAATGGTGGTTGTATCGCCTGATTTAACATTGGTTGGAATCGTGATTGATGTGGCGTCGGATTTTACGCGCGTTCGCGCACTGACAGATTCTGATTCAAATATCGCTGTGCGTATCGCCGGGTCCGAGGTGTATGGTTTTATGACCGGTACCGGTGGCAAATATCCTGTGATGGGATTTTTCAGTGACCCAGAATTTGAACCAACCCCAGGTATCAAGGTAATAACCAGTAATATCAGTGGAATATTACCCGCAGGAATCATAGTTGGTGAAATGACACGTGATAATCACGTAAAAATTACACCGGTTAAAAAATTGTCCCGTGTAATGGTTATGAAATTTAATACAACGCACGAATATAAATGAAAACAAATATTTTGAATTTTCTACGTCGCGTCACACCATTTCTATTGGTAATTGTGTTGTGGCGTTTGTCTGCGCCGATATGGAATCCGGCGGGCGTGTTGGCGTTAATACCGATATTTTATTGTTCTTTTGTGCGGCCAACACCGTGGTTTCCACTGGTATCAATAATATTTTGTTTTTTAATAGATTATAATTCAAACACAACATTATTTTGGATGGCATTGTATTGCTTTACATACGCTGTAAATGGATTCCAGGGTTATATTGACCTGGTCCGCGCGGCCGACCGTGCGTTTGTGCCGTTTGTAGTATTTTTTGGACTGGGGACATTGTTGTTGTTCTTTTCGCATCCTGGGTGGGCAAATCTGGGGCGTGAAATATGGACATTTGTTTGGACGGCGTTGTTATACACGCCAATTACCGCAGTAATACAAAGGGCGCAAAATGATAGATAAAGAAGTTGCCCGAACATTTGACCGTCGTGCCGCACTGTTTTTAACAACAGGGGCGGTTTTAACATCTGCGTTGGTTTTGCGTATGTTGCAGATGCAGGTTTTTAATTATCGCGAATACACCCGTAAAAGTGAAAATAATTCGTTCCGTATCCAAATAAATATGCCAGAACGTGGCAAGATTATGTCTGCGTCTGGCACGCCAATATCGCGCGATGCACCGATATATCGTATTTATATTATTCCCGAAGAGGCAACAGACCTGGACGCGTTGATTGAAACGGTGACGACTGAATTAAACCTGCGGCCAAAGCGCGTAGAAAAAATTCGTGCCAAGATAAAAAAGCAACCACGTTTTCAACCAGTATTGGTCAGTGAAAATACCAACTGGGAAAAATTGGCAAAATTACAGGCACGTAATTTGCCGGGGTTGCGCGTGGCCAGTGGATTTGCGCGTGTGTATGAAATGGGGCCGGCCGGCGCCCAGGTGTTCGGCTATGTTGGTGCGCCAACAAATTCAATTTCAAATGCACCATTTTTTACCAGTGGTATCACGGGGCTGGAAAAACGTTTTGATGAATCATTGGCTGGAACGCCAGGCCAGACAGTTATGATTACCAACGCGGTTGGTCGTGTCACAGGCGAAGATAAATCACAATTTGTTGTCCCGGTGCCGGGGAAAAATCTGCAAACAACAATAAATGATGCGGCCCAGCGTAAATTATACGATGCATTGACGACATATCATGCCGGGTGTGGGGTTGCGCTGGAAATTGAAACAGGGAATATTTTGGCAATGGTATCTGCCCCCAGTTTTGACCCAAATGAATTTTCATCAGATGACGGTGATGAATATATTGCGTCCCTGCGCAGTGATGTGGCAAAACCATTTATGAACAAGGCCATAGAAGGATTATATCCACCGGGTTCTACGTTTAAAATTGTTGTGGCGTTGGCTGGGCTGGAATCAGGTGCCATCACGGCAACAGAAAAAATATTTTGTCCAGGACATTGGGACTATGGTGACAGACGTTATCACTGTTGGGAATCAAAGGGTCACGGTTGGGTTGACTTGGCCGGGGCGTTAAAACATTCGTGCGACATTTATTTTTATCAAATTGCATTACGTATCGGTATTGATGCAATTCGTAAAATGGCAATAAAACTGGGGTTCACAGAAAAATATATGGACGATGTTTTGTCGCGTGAAATGTCGGGCGTTATCCCCGACAGATATTGGAAGGAAAAAAGTATCGGCGCGCGTTGGGTTCACGGTGATACAATTATTTCCGGCATCGGCCAGGGATTTATCCTGGCAAATTGTCTGCAACTGGGGGTGATGATTTCGCGTGCGGTATCAAATCGCGTTGTGCGACCACGTTTAATTGCCACGGATAAAAATCCAGAATTTGATTCTTTGGGGTTGCAACCACAAAATATAAAGTATGTAATGAACGGTCTGGAACAGGTGTTGCGTCCAGGGGGAACTGCCGCCGGCAGCGCGATAAATGTTGATGGTGCAAAAATGGGTGGAAAAACCGGAACGTCCCAGGTGCGCAGTATTTCCAAGGCCGAACGTAAAAGCGGTGTTTTGACCAATGAACAATTAAAGTGGAATATGCGCAATCACGGTCTGTTTGTTGGGTACGCACCATTGAACAACCCAAAATACGCAGTATGCGTTATCACAGAACACAGTGGTGGCAGTGGCAGTGCCGCCCGCACCGCGGCCGCGGTTATGCGCGAATTATTAAAGGGTAATAAATAATATGGCACGACAGACACGCGTTTCTAATGCAGATATGATGACGTTTTCTGAAAAACTGTCGCGGTTTTCGGTTGCGTTGTTTATACCTATGTGTTTGGTGTTGGCGATATCTATTGTTGTGTTGTATTCGGCCGGTGGTGGCGCGTGGCAACCGTTTGCACTGTCGCAACTGGTAAAAATATTGTTGGGTTTTGTTGTATTTTTCTTTGCGGCGTTTTCTAATATCAAGACCTGGATAAAATCTGCGTATATGATTTATGCGATTGCGCTGATAATGATTATATTGGTGACGTTTGTCGGACATACTGGTATGGGCGCACAGCGTTGGTTAAATCTGGGGATTATTCATATTCAGCCGTCTGAATTTATAAAGATTGCGCTGGTTTTGGCGTTGGCGCGTTATTTTGCCTGGATGAATTCTATTGAATTGTCACAACTGAAAAACTATATCGTCCCAGTTTTAATGTTGCTGATACCGTTTGGATTGATTGTTGCCCAGCCTGACCTGGGGACAGCGTTGTCTTTGGGTATGATTACGATGGGTGTTTTTTATATTGTTGGCGCCCAGAAAAAGTGGTTTATTATCATCGCAATATTGGGATTGATGTCCGCGCCTGTGGTGTGGTATGGCGGTCTGCACGATTATCAACGTGACCGTATAATTACGTTTATTGACCCAGACCACGATGCACGTGGCGCAGGCTATCAGATAAACCAGGCAAAAATTGCATTTGGTTCTGGTGGCATTATGGGCAAGGGTTATTTAAACGGTTCACAGTCACAGCAATCATTTTTGCCAGAAAAACAGACTGATTTTATATTTACAATGTTGGGCGAAGAATTGGGATTCTTTGGTGCGTTTATATTACTTGCGATATATACGTGGATAATTTTGGTGCTGTTTTGGTGCGCGAAAATGTGCCGCAACAGATTTGGGCAACTTATCTGTTTTGGTTTTATGTTGAACTTTTTCATTTATTATTTTATAAATATTTCTATGGTTTTGGGACTGATGCCGACCGTTGGGGTGCCGTTGCCGTTGATGTCGTTTGGTGGCAGCAGTTTGTTATCACTGATGTTTGGATTTGGTCTGGCCCAAAATGCACATATTCACAAGGATCAACAATTATCTGCCAGGGGGAGTTAGAAGGCTATGAATTTACTGATTGTGGAATCACCATCCAAGGCAAAAACAATAGAAAAATATCTGGGGACAGGTTGGCGTGTAATTGCGTCTGTTGGACATGTTCGTGACCTGGTGCCTGAAAATGGCAGTGTTGATACCACGCATAATTTTGATATGAAATGGCAAATTATGCCGGGCAAGGAAAAGCAGATTAAACTGATAATTGATGAATTAAAAAAAGCAGATGCAGTATATCTGGCATCGGACCCTGACCGCGAAGGCGAGGCGATTGCGTGGCATATTTTGGATATATTAAAGGCGAAAAAGGTTTTATCTGGTAAAAAGGTATATCGTGTCGCATTCCACGAAATTACAAAAAAGGCCGTGCAAAACGCGATTGAAAATCCACGCGAAATTGACCAGAATTTGGTTGATGCGTATATGGTGCGTCGTGCATTAGATTACCTGATTGGATTCGGTATTTCGCCATTGCTGTGGCGGCGCAATCTGGGTAAATCGGCCGGTCGTGTGCAATCGGTGGCGGTAAAATTGGTTGTTGACCGCGAACGCGAAATAGAAGCGTTCAAACCCGTTGAATATTGGTCGCTGGCGGCGATATGTAATGCCCAAGATTCTGATTTTAATGCGAATTTGATTTCGGTGGCGAATAAAAAAATTGACAAGATGACCATTGAAAACAAATCCCAGATGGATAACATTTTGTCGCAAATTGGCACACCTGAAATTCCTGCGACGGTTATTGCGATTGACAAGAAAAAAACATCACGTCGTGCCGCTGCGCCATTTACAACCAGCACACTGCAACAAGAGGCGGCGCGTAAATTATACTTTGCGTCAAAGCGCACAATGGGCGTCGCCCAGAAACTGTATGAACAGGGTTTAATTACATATATGCGAACCGACGCAACAAACCTGTCGGCGGACGCGGTAAACGATATTCGTGCATACATAGGTAAAACATACGGTGAAAAATTTGTTCCAAAAACACCAAATGTTTATGTCACAAAATCTAAAAATGCCCAAGAGGCGCACGAGGCGATTCGCCCCACGCACTTTGATGGCACTGCGCCGAAATTGACCGGGGACGAGGCCAAGTTATATGACCTGATATGGAAACGCACAATCGCGTGTCAAATGACCAACGCAGAATTTGACAGTGTCGCCCTGGATATAGAAAACAATGCACATACAGCCGTTTTTCACGCAGTTGGAACAACACGCACATTTGATGGATTTATGCGCGTTTATACCGAATCCCACGATGATGATGTGGACGCCAAAGAATCAAAATTACCACCATTGTCTGTTGGCGATGTTGTGACGATACGTGAATTGGCCCCGGAACAACATTTCACACAGCCCCCTGCCCGTTATACCGAAGCGTCATTGGTTAAAAAACTGGAAGAACTAGGAATCGGCCGTCCATCAACGTATGCGACAATTATGTCCACGATTGTTGACCGTGGCTATGTTGAACAGGATAAACAGCGTCGTTTTCATCCGACCTCTGGTGGTTGGGTTATCGCGGCGTATTTGGCAAAATACTTTGATGAATTGGTTGATGTAAATTTCACCGCAAAAACCGAAGATACCTTGGACGATGTATCAAACGGCAAACGTGATAAAATTGCCGCACTGCGCGCATTCTGGACACCAACAGAATCAATGATTGATGGTGCGCGTGGGGTAAAAACAACCGAAATTATTGACCAGATAAATGATGTTATGCATAATCATTTGTTCCCAGATGGTAATGATAAATGTCCAAAGTGTGGTGGAAAACTGGGGATAAAATTGTCTAAGTTTGGTGCGTTTATTGGGTGTGAAAATTATCCAACGTGTGATTATACGGCGCGCCTGGGCGCGGCACCAGCGACCACCGATGGCGATGACACCGCAACGCGGCCGGCACCAACATCGGTTGATTTGGGCGACGGCATATCGTTCCGTGTGGGACGTTTTGGTCCATACGTGACAGACGGTGCAAAAAACGCATCTGCAAAACAATATACGGCAGAAACAATCACACTGGACGTGGCGCGCAAATTACTGGCCGGTGGCCCTAAAAAAGCAGACCCGATTGAACTGGGGAAAAATCCGGCGACGGATAAAATGATTTATTATTATCCAACGGGACGCTATGGTGCGTATATTTCGTCAAACCGCATTAATGTTTCTGTCAAAGAACAACCGGATTTGGCCACAGCGATTGAATTGATAAATAACAAGAAACCGTCCACGCGGTTTCGCAAGAAAACAAAGTAATGGCAAATTACGATAAAAATTTTACCGATGAACTGCGCGCACGTCTGTCAATTGTGGATGTGGTATCACGGCGCGTGCCATTGACGAAAAAGGGTCAAAACTACTGGGGCTGTTGTCCATTTCACAATGAAAAAACGCCCAGTTTTTCTGTCAACGAAGACAAGGGATTCTATCACTGTTTTGGTTGTGGCGAACACGGCGATATTATTTCGTTCACAATGAAATCTGAAAACGTCGGCTTTGTTGACGCAATCAAAGAATTGGCAGAAATGGCCGGATTAAAATTGCCAGAATTCAAACCGCGTGACCCGGCGGTTGTTCAACGCGAAGAATCATATTTTGATATTACTGAACGTGCGGCGGCTGAATACCAGAAACAGTTATTTACGCCCACAGGCGCGGTTG
Source organism: uncultured Rickettsiales bacterium (assembly GCA_900550565.1). Taxonomy (GTDB): domain Bacteria; phylum Pseudomonadota; class Alphaproteobacteria; order Rs-D84; family Rs-D84; genus Enterousia. The sequence continues at coordinate 47,477 of URSG01000004.1, forward strand.
CGTTGGAATACATACGTGGGCGCGGTTTTACCGACGAAATGATAAAGAAATATCGTCTGGGGTATGCGCCAAAAAATAATTTAATCGCAAATAAATTTGTAAATACCAAGCAAGACGTTCTGATTGGCACAGGATTGTGTCGGCGTGGCGATTATGGAATGTATGATTTCTTTCGCGATAAATTGATGTTCCCGATTTTTTCTGCACGTGGCCAGGTTGTTGCGTTTTCTGGGCGCAGTCTGGACGGGTCTGAACCCAAATATATCAACACCGCAGATACGGAAATATTTCATAAACGCAAAACTATTTTTGGATTTAACTTTGCCCGGGACAGTATTCATCGCAATAATCGCACCATTATCGTAGAGGGTCAAATTGACGCAATTCAAATGCAGTGTCACGGGTTTCCAGAAACGGTCGCGCCATTGGGGACTGCGTTGACCGAAGACCACCTGGCGATATTATGCAAGGCAAACAGAAATATTGTGTTTTGCTTTGACGGCGATACGGCCGGACAAAAGGCGGCGGCGCGTGCGGCAAACCTGGTATTGCCGTTTATTCGCGATAACTCGGATATTAAATTTGCATTTGTCACAGGTGGCAAAGACCCAGATGAAATATTAAAAAAATCTGGCAAAGACGCGATGGACACAATAATAAACAACGCGACAGGATTGACGGATTTTATATGGGAAATTGCAAACAAAAATTATATCGTATCAACACCTGGGGGACGCGCCCAGGCGGAAAAATTCTTGAAATCACAAACGGATAAAATCACTGATATTGCGTTGCGCGCAGAATACGAAAAAGAATATAATTCGCGTAAATTTAACCAGTGGCATAAATGGTCACGCAAACCAAACACGCCAGAAATCGCAGTGCCGGAAATTGACGCAATTACGCGTAATACATTGGTGTTTATCACGAACAAATATCCTGATGTTGCCGAACGCTATGCTGAATTTTTGGCAACGTTGAATATATCGCTGGACGGCGATGCGCCGGAATTAAACCTGGACGCGGTGGCGGCGGAAAAATATATTGTTTCATTAAAATTGCAAAAATATCTGGAACGTCTGCGCAATGAACAAAAAGAATTGACTGCGGCGGCCCTGGGTGGTGACGCTGGGGCGACTGAAAAATTGGCGACAATAAATTCTGAAATTGCCCGTATAACAGATAAACAAGACCAACTGATTTCAATGTAATAAATATTTATATCGTTTTGTCGCGGGCGGTGCAAATATGTGCAACCGGACATTCAGCGCACTTTGGGCGCAGTGCGCGACAAATATATCGCCCGTGCAAAACCATCACGTGATTGCAAATCGCGTGATATTTTTTTGGAATTTTTTTTAACAGTTCAGATTCAACGCGTTCTGGTGTGTTGGCGTCTGCCCCAACCCAGCCATAACGATGTGCGTTGCGAAAAACGTGTGTATCAACACCGATGTTCGGTGCGTCCCACAAAACGTTCATAACAACATTTGCAGTTTTTTGCCCAATGCCAGGTAATTTCATCAATTCATCGCGGTTATGAAATTTTGCCGGGAATTTATAATTTATATCATCGTTGCCGTCGTATTCCATCAGTTGCGACGCCAGGCCGATGATGCTTTTCGCCTTGTTATTAAAAAATGAAATTACGCGAATATGTTGTTTTAATGCATCAATCCCCAGTGCAATCATTTTTGCCGGCGTTGGTGCAATCTGAAACAAAGCCGGCGTCACTTCGTTGACCTTTTTATCAGTTGCCTGGGCCGACAAAATGACAGCCACGGCGAACGTAAATTCGTTTATGAAATATAATTCAGAACGAATACCCATATTCAGCCGTGACGGAACAATTTCAAAATATTGTTTTGGTGTCATTTATGCCTTTTGAATTCCAATGGTGATTGCATAACCTTCTATTTGGGTTTCGTATTCGCCATCGCCACGTGTCATTTCAACAACCAGCGCGTCCGACATAATGCGCGCACGATGCGCGTCTATGGCTGCGGCCAGCGCGGGGTCTGCGTTATAGGTCAGTTTGATTCGGTCTGAAACGTCCAGACCGGCGGCCTTGCGCGAATCTTGGATAAATCGCAGGGCGTCGTTCGCCAACCCTTCGGCAACCAGTTCGGCGTTCATTTCTGTATCCAGAACAACAACCGCGGTGTTATCTGGCAATGCGGCACCGGTAATACCCGGCAACACCGTCAGACGATTTTCAAATTCATCGGCGTTCAATGTGTGTGCGCCAACAATCAATTTATCGCCAGAAATTTCGTATGCACCCTGCTTTACCGCTGGGATAATTTCACGCAACGCGCCACCCAAACGCGCACCGATTTTTGGTGTAATCAGATACACAAAACTGTCTGCGACGCTGGAAATATTCGGCGTGAAATCTATGTGTTTAGCATTTAATTCGTCGGCAATAATTTCGGCGTATGTGTGCAAATCACTGCCTGCGATTGTGATTTTAGAAATTGGCAAACGATTGCGTAATTTGTATTGTTCACGCAACTGTTTTCCAACCGATACAACCGATTGCACACGGCGCATATCGCGGACGATCGCGTCGTCTGTGTCTGTGGCGACCGGGAACGATTGCAAATGCACAGATTCATTGTTCGTCAGGTTTTTGTAAATATATTCACTGATAAACGGTGCAAACGGTGCCAGACACTTGCACACAGTGGTCAACACATAGTGCAACGTGTTAAACGCGTCCACATCTTCGTCCCAGAAACGTTCACGTGACCGACGGATATACCAGTTGTTCAAAATGTCCAAGAATCGCACGAATTCTTTGATTGCGACATCTGGTTTATATTCGTCCAGTGCGTCACCTGTCACGCGAATCAGTTCGTTTAATTCGGCAACGATGTATTTGTCCAATACGTTGCCGTTTGCAACGCTGTCATTTGCGGTGATGCCACCTGCGTTTGCATACAATGTAAAGAAATGATACGCATTCCACAATGGTGTCAGGATTGTTTTTGTGGCGTCACTGAATACCTTGCCTGCCATATCAATAGACACCGGTTCGGCCTTCATAAAACCGGACCCCAGAATAAACAAACGAATTGCGTCCGCCCCAGATTGTTCAATCTGCTGTTCTGGGTTCACAAAATTGCCAACGGATTTTGATAATTTCTTTTTATGTTCGTCAACAATCATACCGTTTGCCGATACCGTGCGGAACGCCGGCGCGTCAAACAATGCAGTTGCCATCACCATCAGTGAATAAAACCAACCACGGGTTTGATCTTGGCCTTCTATGATATAATCGGCCGGGAAAGTTGCCGCGAATTTATCGGCATTTTCAAACGGATAATGCAATGACGCAAACGGCATAGAGCCTGATTCAACCCAGCAATCCAAAACGTCTGGGATACGTTTCCAGCCGTCTTTTTCCAATGCGTCCAATGTCGGCCGATGCAGGTCGTTTATTTTCACGCCAAAGAATTCTTCTATTTCTGCAATAGAACCAAATATTTTGTATTCGCCGTCGCGTGTCCATATCGGCAGTGGTGTCCCCCAAAAACGGTTGCGCGAAATTGACCACGGACGTGCGCCTTCTATCCAGGTTAAAAACCGGTCGCCGGCCGATGTCCATTTTGTTTGAGACTTGGTAATTTCAACCAGGCGATTACGGATTTTCGGCACATCAATATACCACGAGTCTGTTGCGCGATAAATCAGTTTTTCCTTGCTGCGTGGGCCATAGGGATATGAATGACGATGTTGTTCTTTTTTTACCAAATGACCATTTTCACGCAGGTGCGCGATAACCTTGGGGTTTGCGTCAAAAATATTTTCACCGGCCCAATCGCGAACGTCTGGGGTATAGTTGCCGTAATCATCAACGTTTAATAAAACAGGAAATTTCGGGTCAATGTTTTTTGCCGCCCAAAAGTCATCTTCGCCGTATGCAGGTGCGATATGCACAATGCCCGTCCCGTCGCCATCAGAAACATAGTCCGCCGGGATTATTTGATACAATAAATCAGATGTGTTGGCGTAATAGTCAAACAATGGTTTGTATTTCAATCCAACCAAATCGCGGCCAGACACCACGCCAATCTGGGTTGCGTTTGCAAATTGCTTTTCATACGCGGCCAGGCGTGATTCTGCGATAACATAAACCGCACCATCGGCGTCCTGCATACGCAGATATTTCATATCTGGATTCACGGCCAACGCACTGTTCGCAGGCAATGTCCACGGCGTTGTTGTCCACGCCAATGCGCGGTCGCCATTTTCCAGTTCAAACCACACAGTGATTGCGTCGTCTGTCACATCTTGGTATTCGCTGGACGCTTCGGAATTAGATAATACAGTTCCCAGTTTCCAATCAAATGGATTTACGCGATAATCTTTGTATAACAGACCACGATTATGTAATTCTTTTATCGCCCAGATAACAGATTCCATATAGTTTTTATCCATTGTGCGATAGCCATAGTTATCGCCACCATCAACCCAACGACCAATGCGTTCAATAAATTTCAGCCATTCGTTGGAATATGTCATAACGTCGCTGCGGCACATATCACAGAACGCAGCAATTCCGTCTGTTGCGACAATATCTTTGGCCTGGCGATGTTGCTTTTTTTCAACCGATGATTCAGCCGGCAATCCGTGACAGTCCCAGCCCAATTCGCGCACAACATAACGTCCGCGCATTGTTTGATAACGTGCAACCATATCCTTGACCGCCGACACCCCCAGATGTCCCCAGTGTGGCAAACCGTTTGCAAACGGTGGCCCGTCATAGAACGAAAACGGGTGTCCCTGTTTTGTTTTGTTCAAGGATTTATGGAACGTATCGTCACTGCGCCAAAACGCCAGAATTTCTTGTTCCAGCGTTGGAAAATCTGGTCGCGCATCGGTTTTTGGATATGCCATTTTTTTCTTACCTTTGTTTTACTATTATTAAAAAAAGGGGCGACACGCGCCCCAGCCACC